>NZ_JBSFFY010000022.1:0-114622 GCF_053596315.1 Streptomyces sp. NPDC001732 | reverse complement strand
GTCAAGCCCCCACCCTCCGGATAACGCATACCACCGGCATATCGCAGGGATCATGAACCGTCACTACCCGACGACAACCCGAAAACCTCAGTAACTGACAGTCGGTCACTCCCGGTGGCTCATTGTGCAAGGAGTCCAAAGCCCCGGCTCTGCCGGTCGTTGTGGACCCCATACGGGATCTTGAGACCACGAACAACCCATGGAAGGTTCATGCCGCATGATCGATGAATTCGCGAAGGACAACCTGCACGGAAGACTGCGGCGGGACCGCGAGGCGCTGCTCTGGAAACTCGACGGCTTGTCCGAGTACGACGCCCGTCGGCCTTTGACGGCGACCGGGACCAACCTCCTCGGCCTGGTCAAACATGTGGCCACCGTCGAGGCCAGGTACTTCGGCGAGGTCTTCGACCGCCCTTCCCCGGAACCGCTGCCCCGGTGGCAGGACTCCGACGGCAGCGATCAGTGGGCGGCCGAGGGCGAGACCCGCGATCAGATCATCGGGTTCTACCGGCGCACGTGGGAACACTCGGACGCGACGATCGACGAGCTTCCCCTGGACGCCCCCGGCCACGTGCCGTGGTGGCCGGAGCCTTATGCCGACACGAACCTGTTCGCCGTCATGGTCCATGTCCTCGGCGAGACCATCCGGCACGCCGGGCACGCCGACATCCTGCGCGAGGGCCTCGACGGCCGGACCGGGTTGCGCGCCGAACACGAGCAGCAGATCGACGAGGAAGCCCGTGCAGCCTACTGCGCGAAGATCGAGCAGGCCGCCAGGTCGGCCGCATCGATCAAGGCTTAGAGGTCGCTTTCGTCCGACGTTTCATCCCGGGACGGGATGCTCTGTACCCTTCTTCGGGTAGTGCCAGGAGATGGTGTTCTCGCCGGTGAGGCGGCGGGCCAGGAGGTCGGTCATGGCCATGTGGATCACGGCCTCGGAGCGGGTGGGCAAGGTTTCGCAGTCGCGGTCCGGGCGGCGGTGGAGCATGAGTCGGCCGTAGGTTCGCTCGACCGCCCACCGCTTCGGGATCGGGGTGAAGCCCCTGCTCCCAGGCTTGCGGGCGGTGATCTCCATGTCGATGCCGGGGGTGGCGGCATGCTCGACGAGGTGCTGGCGGGAACCGCCGCCGACCCACGCCTTGCGGATGCGGGAAGTCGTGCGGGGGTACCGCCACTGGGCCCCGGTGCGGTCCACGTACAAGATCGCGTCCATGATGTCGCGCAGGCTGATCCCCCTCCTTGAGGCCGTGCCGTCCGTGCGAGGCAAACGCGGCAGGTTCCGGCGCCGTCCGGACGTGGTCCTGGGCGACCGCGGCCACGACTGCGACAAGTACCGCCGTCTGGTCCGGGGCCTCGATGTGAAACCGCGGATCGCCCGCCGGGAAACCGAACACGGATCCGGGCTCGGCACTCAACGCTGGGTCGTGGAGCGCGCGTTCGCCAGAAGGCTGCCGCCTGCGAACCACTCCGACTCATGCCGAGTGAGCCCAAGGGTCGTCCCGCAATGCCTGGTGGATCGGCGCGCGGCGTCGGATGCGGTGCATCGCGAGGCGGAGGGGTGCCCGCATGCTGGATGTGTTCGGGCGTTCCGACAACGCGGCGAGGACGGGGCCTCCTCTGCCCGAGCGCAGCCGGGAGCTCGGGGAAGTGGCTGTCGTCGTGCGCCCGCCGGGCATTGCGGGACAACCCTTGGCCTCCCCCCCATCACTCATTTCGTCAGGAGTTCCAAGTCGGGCAGCCGGATCACGTTGCCGTGGCCCGGCTGCCCGACTGACTGATCCGGGTCTGCCCGAGAAGTTTCAGAGGTTGCAAGGGCGGGCCCCGGGTGGCTGCTGCCCGGCCTGCGGGCGTCAGACCGCCTGAGGCCCCATGAGCCGGACGAGGAGGTCGTCGAGGCTGACCAGACCGGTGAGTTCCCCTTGTCCGTCCCGTACGACGGCCAGGGAGGCCCGACGCCGTCGCAACTGTTCGACGGCCTCGGACACCGTGGTCCCGGTGAGCAGCTCGGGCACGGGACGGGCGAGGTCGCGGGCGGTGAGGGCCCGGCCGCGGGTGCGGGCGACCAGGGCGTCGCGGGCGTGGACCGAGCCGAGGAAGCGATCGCCGTCCCGTACCAGGAGGCGCGAGCGGTCGGCCTCGGAGGCTTGGGCGAGGAGTGTGTCCAGGTCGGCGTCGGCCGGAACGGTGACGATGCGGGCGGCCGGGGTCTGCAGGTCCGCCACCGGGGTCTGGGGTTCGGTGAGGGAGCGGGTGATCAGCTGGGAGTCGGTCTTGTTGATCAGGCCGAGCCGCTCCGACTCCGCCACGAGGTGGGTGAGCTGTTCGCGGTTGTGGACGGCGGCCAGTTCGTCGCGGGGCTGGACGCGGCACATGCGTACGAGCGCGTTGCTGACCCTGTTGAGCAGCCAGAGCAGCGGGCGCACGGTCTTGACCAGGGCCCGGAAGGGAGGGGTGAGCAGCATGGCGGAGCGTTCGGGGTGGGCGATGGCCCAGGACTTGGGGGCCATCTCGCCGACGACCATGTGGAGGAAGACCACGATGATCATGGCCACGGCGAAGGCGATGCCGTAGCTGAGCGCCGTGGGCAGGCCCAGTTTCACCAGGAGCGGGTCGAGCTCGTGGGAGATCGCGGGCTTGGAGATGGAGCCGAGCCCCAAGGTGCAGATGGTGATGCCGAGTTGGGCGCCCGCGAGCATCAGGGAAAGCTCGCGCATGCCGGCGAGCGCGGCTCTGGCGCCGCGCTGCCCGTCCGCGACGGCCTTCTCGATGCGATGCCGCTTGGCGGCCACGAGCGCGAACTCGGCGGCGACGAAGAATCCGCTGCCGATCAGCAACAGGACGGTGATGAAGAGAGCCATGGGAAAGCTCATGCCTGCGTCTCCTCCGTGGCTGCGACGCGTTCGATGCGGACGCGTTCGGGGACGTGACGGTCGAGGCTCAGGACCTCGATGCGGACGCCGTCGACAGTGAGGCGGTCGCCGATGGTCGGGAAGCGGCCGAGCCGGTCGATGATCAGGCCGGCCACGGTGTCGTAGTCGTCCTCCTCCGGCAGTGCGATGCCGGTGGCCTCCTCGATCTCGTCGAGGCGGCGCCCGGCGTCGACCCGCCAGCCGTCGACGTCCGGGACGGCGAGGGCGACGACCTTGTCGTTCTCGTCCGCGATGTCGCCGACCAGTTCTTCGGCGATGTCCTCGTACGTCACGATGCCGGCGACACCGCCGTGCTCGTCCAGGACGACGGCGAACTCGTCGTCGCGCTCGCGCATCTGGGCGACGGCCTGCGGCAGCGGCAGGGTGTCGGGAAGGAGGAGAGGGCGCCGGGCCTTCTCTCCTGTGGTGAGGTCCTGGAAGCGCTCCACGGGCACCCGCATCAGCTCGCGTACGCCGAGAACCCCGGCGACATCGTCGGGATGGTCGCCCAGGACGGGGTAGTTGGAGTGGCCGTGCTCCGCGATCAGGTCGACGGCCTCGGCGAGGGCGGCGTCCTTGCGGACGAAGACGGCATCGGCGCGCGGCACCATCACCTCGTCGAGGGTCCGCTCGGAGAATTCCATGGCGTGGTCGAGCAGTTCGGCGGTGTCCGCGGGCAGCTCGCCCCGCTCGTGGGACTCGCCGATGAGGTGGCTGAGCTCTTCGAGGGTGGCGCCGTGGTGCAGTTCCTCGACCGGCTCGATGCCGACCTTGCGCAGCAGCTTGTTGGCGGCGCCGTCGAAGACGTGCACGACGGGGCCGACGATCTTGAGGTAGACGAGGGTCGAGGCGGCCAGCGACTTGGCGAGCCGCTCGGGCACGGCGAGGGCCAGGTTCTTCGGCGCCAGTTCGCCGAGCACCATCTGCAGGACGGTGGCGACGACGAACGCGAGCACGACGGAGATTGTCGAGACGACAGCGTTGGACAGGCCCGTTCCCCCCAGAGCGGGTTCGAGCAGCGCGGAGACGGACGGCTCGGCGAGGAAACCGACGACGAGGCCGGTGACGGTGATGCCGAGCTGGGCCCCGGAGAGCATGAAGGAGAGCCGTTCGAGCACCTTCAGTGCGCGGGCGGCCCGTTTGTCGCCCGCCTCGGCCTCACGGGCGAGCGCGAGACGGTCGGCGGCCACGTAGGCGAACTCCTGGGCGACGAAGTAGCCGGTGCCCGCGGTCAGGACGAGGACGGCCAGCAGGCCGAGAACGGCGTTCATCGGCTGCCGCCCCCCGTCGTCTCGGGGCGCGTCGATCTGGCGGACAAGGAGGTACTCCTTCATGGGGCGGTGATCAGAGCGGTGATCAGAACTGAGTATCTGCGGGTACGCGGCGGGCCGCGCGGGCTCATGCGGCGGCGGGGCCGACCAGCTCCTCCAGGAGGTCCTCCGTCGTCACGCAGCCGAGAACGGTGGCGGCCGGGCCGATGACCGGTGAGGTGACGGTGCCGCCCAGCTGGGTGCCGGAGAGCTGCACGGTCAGCTGCCGGACGGCACGCAACGCACTCTCCGCGCCGCGCTCCCCGACCTCGACGGCCCGTTTCAGCTCACCGCGCTCGACGGTGGTCAGCGAGAACTCGACCGCCACGAACACCGCACACGCAGGCGTGAGAGCCAGGGCCAGAAGCGGCTCGGTCACCGCGCCACACCCGCTCCCTGGCTCGACGCGGCCGGAGCGGCGGCACAGCTGGTAGCGGGAGGCTCACCCATTGCGGGTCGCTCCCTCCTTCTCGTCCTCGAACGAAATCAGTGGCCAGGCAGTCGCACAAATTTCTACACCACTGTAAAGGAAAGAGAAACGAGCATCGAGAGCCGAAGGCGCGGCTCCCTGTCAGGGCACGGGGAGGTCGGCGGTACGCGACTCGGGACGGGCGCGGGGCGACGGAAGGGCGGCGAGCTCTGTCTCCAGGGCGTCGAGTGCCCTGCGGGCCGGGTCGATCCGGTCCCTCAGCCGTTCGGCATCGGGTGGCGCGGGCGATTCCGGGGCGGGCCGTGCCTGCACGGGCCGTGATGACGTTTCGAGCGCACGGGCCTCCTCAAGGGAGTTGAGCACGACACCGACGAGAAGGTTGACCAGCACGAAGGAGCCGAGGAGGACGTGGCCGGCGAAGTGGAGGATGGTCCAGCGGGAGATCTCCAGGCCGATGCGTACGGCGTCACCCAGTCCGTCGAGGGTGATGAGCAGGAAGAGAGTGAGGACGGCGCGTCCGGTCGACCCGAAGCGTTCGGGATCGTTCGCACCGAGGAAGACCCGGCCGATCATCGCGTACACGTAGAGGAGCAGGCTGCCCACCATCAGAAAACTCAGCGTGCCGGGCAGGCTCTTGCCGACCGCGACGATGACGATGCGCAACTGAGGAAGGAAACGGGCGGCCCGCAGCACGCGAGCGAGCCGGAGCAGCCGCAGAGTGGAGCGGATGTTCCGCGGCTCGTCCGTCGCCGTTCGGCCTTCCTCGTGGCGGGAGCCGCCCCGGCAGCCATCCGCCTGTTCGTTCCGGACGGCGCGTTCGAACCCCCTTGCGGCGCGCTGCGGTTGAGGTATTCACCGCTGTTCTTCTACAGTTGTGTAGAGAATGCGGGGCGGGGCGCATGCGTGTTCCGGTTCCCCGTGCTCGTCCATTACTTCTGGGAGGGTGTCATGGCTTCGATCGACCTGGACAAGGTGCTGGACAAGGCGTGGGCGGACAAGGGTCTGCCCGAGATCCTCGCGGCTCCGGTCGCCGCGCTCAAGGGGGTGTCCGACCGGGACGGCGAACTCCTTCAGGAGGCGTTCGGGGTCAAGACGGTCTCCGATCTCGCGGAACTGAAGTACGTACGTTGGGCCCAGGCGCTTGCCGCGCTCGACGTTGCCCCCAAGTAGCCCTGGCGGTTGCCGTAGGTGCCCTCCGCCTTTTGCGGGGGCACCGCTGCCGTCCACGGCCGGTCGGCAGGCGTGTACCGGAAAGGCTGCGATCCGTTTACGCCCCCGAGGTGCCGACCGTGCCGATCGATGAAGCCGTATGGGAAACCGCCCTGCCCGGCGGCGGACCCGCTGATGGTGTGCGCGTCCGTGTGGCGGGGCGCCCCGACGTGATTCAGGTGATCCGTCCGTGCGAGATGGAGCCCCCGCAGAGCCGTATGCATGCGGCCGCCTTCCATGTCTACCGGCGGAACGGTCATGAGCCCGAGGGGCTGCGATACGCCTTCGATCCGGCGAGCCCCTGAGGTCGAGGGAGCCGCCGTGTCGCGGCGCGGGCGCTCTGCGGTCAGAGGGTGTTCCGGTGGGGAGCGCCTGTCGGCGCAGGCTGTACCGCAGTGTGTGCGGAGAGCTGTTCGACCACGAGTCGTATCACGGTGAGGATGGTGGGGTCTTCGATGAAGTACACCTGGCACCGTCCGTCCCTGCGGGCGCCGACGAGCCCGGACCTCTTGAGGGCGGCAAGGTGCTGACTGATCGTGGAGAGCGCCCCGCCGACCTGGTCCAAGAGGTTCGTCACGTTGGCCTCGCCCTGCGCCAGGGCCCGGAGGATGCGCAGCCGCGCCGGGGAGGCCAGCAGGCCGAAGGTCGCAGCCGCCTGTTCCAGGGTCTCGTCGGGCGCATCCCCGAGAGCGCCTTTGTCGTCCGCCGTCACCTGTTCGTACCCCTCTCCGGCCGACGGCGCCGCGCGCTGTCCGAATGTGCGCGCTCTGCCCGGCTCCGGCTCGTCCCGGGACGGTCCTCCCGCCCCTGTGCTTCTACATGCATGTAGATGGATCGAGGGTATACGGCCCGAAGTGCTGAACCGTACACGCGATTTGAGGGAGCGAACGGCTCATGGTGTTCAAACGCCCGCTCGGCTCGCTTTCGGTTTCAAGCCGGCGGACCTCGAACTCGGTCGCATCGGAGGGGCGGGGCAACAGCTGCCCTTCCACCGGGAGGCGGAACTCGCCCGGCGCCGCGGTACGCACACCAGGTCGACGGGATCGAGGTGACCTTCCTCGCAGGCCCGGCGGGGACGGAGATCACACCGGAGGCCGACGGGCGCGGCGGTTTCTTCTCCGAGGGGCACGGCGTGCTGAGCCGGTTCACCGCCGCTCACCCCGGCGTCGAGCAGATCGACTGGAACTCCCGGGTCGATGGCTGGATCCGTCAACTCGTCGAGCACCGTGCCTCAACCGCAGGGGCCTTCCGCTTCGTGAGCAAGGCGGATCGGCGTGTTGTGGATGACCGTCGCCGCTTCGGAACGGTTCAATTCCCGCTCCTGACCGGCCGATCGGAACAAAGGGGGTGACGTCGCCACCCGGTGACGTCACCCTCCTTTGTTTTCCGGTACGAACCGGTCAGATGGGGGTGGCCGCGTGCAGGATGAGGACGAGTGTGACGGCCGCGTTCGCCGAGGCCAGGGCCGACACGGCCGTGCCCGCCGCGGCTCCCCAGGCGGCCAGCCCGACGGTGGTGAACACCGGCGGCCAGATCCGCGTGGTGGGGGCCGGCCCGAGCAGGGCGGCAACCCGCCGTGGTACCGGCCCCGCGGCGGCGAAGTGGGCGAGCGTCGCCACGGGCGCGCCCCGGGAGAACAGCGCGGATTTGCCGACCGCCACGGCCACGGTTCGGCGGCTGCCGACCGCGAGCGCCGCTTCCTCGTCGGCCCATCGCTCCGCGGAGTAGGCGACGGCGGTGCGCAGCGGGCGCAGGAACGGGTTCGCACGCGCCGCGAGCTGCACGGTGAGCAGGAAGCGATGGTGGCGGCGGGTCAGATGGGCCCGCTCGTGGGCGAACAGGGCCCGCCGCTCGGGTCCGCTCAGCCCGGCCAGCATCCCGGTGGTGACCACGATCCTGTCCCGCCTGCCGGGCAGGGCGTAGGCGTACGGGACGTGGTCGGGCAGCACCGCCACGGACTTGTCGGACAGACCCGACAGGGCGTGCTCGGCCCGGCGGCGCACCCGAAGGTGCCGCCACACGACCTGTGTGCACGTGGCGAGCACGGCGAGCAGGGCCGGAATGGCGGCTCGGCCGGCGACCTCGTCGTAGGGAACGGCTTCGCGCACCTCCGGGTCCGACCATCCGTCCGGGAGCGGGTTGCCGGGCAGCTGCGCGGTTCCGACCACCATCAGCAGAGCCAGGCACAGAGTGCTGCACACCGCGAGCACGGCCGCGACACCCGTCAGCAACCAGGTCGCGGCTCTGGGGTGCAGATGCTGCTCGGCAAGGCGGGCGATCGGCCATGCCGTCAAGGGCAGTACCAGCGGCAGGAAGACGAAGACTCCCATGTGGCTAGTCTTCCTCCTCCGCCGACGGTTGCGCGAGCAGGTCCCGCAGCAGCCGCTCGTCGCCGGGCGAGAGCACGGTCACGAAACTTGCCAGCACGGCCTCGCGGTCCGCCTCGGAGTCCAGGACCTTCCGCATCCGCAGCGCGGCGAGACCGGCTTCGTCGGCGACCGCCGTCCACTTGAAGGAGCGGCCTGCGCGCTCGCGCACCACCGCGCCCTTGGCCTGCAGCCGGGTGAGGATGGTCATCACCGTGGTGTAGGCCAGACCCGTACCGAGGCGTTCCTGAACCCAGGCCGCGGTGACCGGCTCAGGTGCCTGGCGCAGCGCGGCAAGCACCTGCGTCTCCAGTTCCCCCTGGCCGCGTCGGCGCGTCGTGTGCTCGCTGTTGTGGTCCGTCATGCCGTCGACCTTCCGCCTCCCTGCCCCGCCTGCCGCTGGGACCGGTTCATCGTACTGACCCGCCACCTGCCCGTCCCTCCCCGTTTTCCCGGCCTCCACGAGGACCGCACGAATCGGGTACGCCCCCGCTCGAAGGAAGGGACCGGTTTCCCCGCCCTGCCGTGGTGCCGGGAAGAAGCTTCAGGAACTGCTCGTCGTCCGGGGAGAGTTCCGCGGCGAACGGCTGAGCACCGCGTTCCGCGGGGGCGTCACGGCAAGGTGTGCAGGGGTTGAGGGTCGGGCCGAGGGGGAGGGCCATGGAGACATGGCCTGGCACATCCCGCGCCGGCCGTGGCCTCGGCATCAGAGGTTGTCGACGTCGAGGAGGGGGCCGGCCTGTGCGGTCGAGCCGGCCCGAGATGCCCATCCGGACCCGGGGCGCGACCGGCTGCTGTCCGGATCCGCTCACCATCTTCTACAGTGCTGTAGATTTCAGATTCCGTTACTCGGCAGACCGGGCCAACTGCCCGGTCCTCGGCATGCGAAGGAATGTGACATGGGTGTGAGCCTCGCCAAGGGTGGCAACGTCTCGCTCAGCAAGGAGGCCCCAGGGCTGACCGCCGTCGTGGTCGGCCTGGGCTGGGACGTGCGGACGACCACCGGTACCGACTACGACCTGGACGCCAGCGCCCTGCTGCTCGACGAGTCCGGCAAGGTCGCCTCCAACCAGTACTTCGTCTTCTACAACAACCTGAAGAGCCCCGACGGCTCGGTCGAGCACACCGGCGAGGGCGAGGGCGACGACGAGAGCATCAAGGTGGACCTCGCCTCCGTTCCCGCCGAGATCGCGAGGATCTCCTTCCCGGTCTCCATCCACGACGCCGAGAACCGCGGTCACAGCTTCGGCCAGGTCCGCAATGCCTTCATCCGTGTCGTCAACCAGGCGAACAACGTCGAACTCGCCCGTTACGACCTGTCCGAGGACGCCGCGACGGAGACGGCGATGGTCTTCGGGGAGCTGTACCGGCACGGCAGCGAGTGGAAGTTCCGCGCCGTCGGTCAGGGGTACGCGAGCGGCCTGGCCGGCATCGCCGCCGACTTCGGCGTGCACGTCTGACCTGCCGCCCCGCTGCGGCTGGGTTCTGGCCGGGTCTCCGGGCCGCCCGACGCGGACATCCACTGCCTTGCCTGCCTCGCGTCCCGTTCCGCCTCACAGGTGGGGTCGGTACGCCCTGTGACCGGGGGATCCTCATGAATGACGAGTCGGCCCGCAACGGGGGCGCGGGCGGAGCCGAGTTCGAGCAGGCACTGCACGAGGCGCTCGCCGTCCCGGACATCCGCCAGGCGCTCGCCCTGCCGACCGCACCCGTCACCGCGGGCGAACTGCGCGCGCGGGCCCTGGCCGCCGCCGATGTCATCGCCGCCGAAGCGGCCGCCGAGTACGCCACCCTGAGTCGGCTGCGGGCCGCGGACGGGCGGGCGTCCCGCTCCCTGTCCGGTCGGGCCCGTCCCGCCGCCACCGGACACGGGCTGCTGGCGGCCCTGGTCGTACTCACGCCGGCGCTGTCCGCCGCGGCGGCAGTCATATTTCTTCTCCTCGGACACGTCCTCCAGCTGGTCGAAGCCGAGCGGTCGCTTGCCGACTCGCTCATCGGAACCGGCTGGGCGGCTCTCGTCGTGACGGCGGTCGCGGGGGCGGCCGCCGTGGTGGGGCTGTTCATCACCGCGGCCCGCCATCGGGCCACCTCCGGCAGGCCCGATGGCGTTGCCCTCGCGCACGCCCGAGCGGCATGGCGTAAAGCCCTGTTGGAGCGTGGACTGCTTCCCTTTCTCCGCCACCAGCTGCGGTTGCCGCCGACCGCAGCGCAGCAGCTCCCGCCCGTGCCGCCGACGGTGCGTCGGCGTTCCCGTCCGGGATACAGCAGGCCGGGCTTCACGGCACCCGCTTCCCCTTCGCAGGACTGAGTGCGAGGCGGCCTTCGTGTCGCGATTCCTTCGTGCCCGCAGAACCGGCGAACGGTGTTCCCGGCGCAATGCGGCAGGTCGCGGGCTGAATCGGGCGACTGTGCGGAGCCGGAGCCGGAGCCGGAGCCGTCAGGCGGGCGCCGTACTTGCTCCATCTTGTCCGTTGCGTTGTCGGAAAGGATCGCCCTCGGACCGGCCTCGCCGCCCTCCGTCCGAGTCTCGAAACATACCCTGCCCGTTTACTTCTACAGTGATGTAGATTTTCGTGGGAGAAATCGACGCGGCACCGAGCCGACACACCTCGGCTCTGAAGGAGGAGCACGGTGGGAGTCACACTGACCAAGGGCCAGCAGATCAGCCTGGACAAGGGCGACGGCGGGAAGCTGAACGTCGTGCGCATGGGGCTGGGTTGGCAGGCCGCGCCCCGCAAGGGCTTCCTCGCCAGGTTCACCGCCAAGGAGATCGACCTCGACGCGTCCGCAGTGCTTTTCGCCGGCCGAGAACCTGTGGATGTCGTCTTCTTCCAGCATCTGGTCAGCGACGACGGTTCGGTCCGTCACACCGGCGACAACCTCGTCGGTGGTGTGGGACAGGGCGGGGACGACGAGTCGATCCTCGTGGATCTGCCACGGCTTCCTGTCCACGTGGACCAGATCGTCTTCACCGTCAACTCCTTCACCGGCCAGACCTTCGCGGAGGTGGAGAACGCCTTCTGCCGCCTCATCGACGAGACCAGCGGCCAGGAGCTCGCCCGCTACACCCTCTCCGGCGGAGGGGCCTGCACCGCTCAGATCATGGCCAAGGTCCACCGCGTGGGTAACGGATGGAGCATGTCCGCCATCGGGGAACCGGCCGACGGCCGTACGTTCCAGGACTTGATGCCGGCCATCGCCCGTCACCTCTGACCCGACCACCTTGTCACCTGTCAACGGGAAGAAGACGGACGTCCATGCTCGGCAAGTCCCGCGATTGATCCAGCGGCGACCGGGTGCTCGACGGAGTGGGGAGACGCCTTGCCGGACGAGGCGAGGTCCCGACGACGTTCCCCGTGGCGGTGCGAGGTCCTCGGAGGACCTGTTCTGGACCGAGCAGACGCCATGGGCGCCGCCTCGGGCCGACAGTACGACAAGGAAGGATGTGACTGAAGAGTGTTCGACAGCTTGAAGGACCTCAAGGACAAGGCGGTGGAGTTGGCCGCCGAGCATGGCGATGCCGTCGGCCAGGGGCTGGAAAAGGTCGCCGAGGTCGTCGACGAAAAGACAGACGGCAAGTACAGCGACAAGATCGACAGCGGTCTCGAAAAGGCAAAGGACTACGTCGAAGGCCTCGGGGAAAAGGCCGCATCGGACTGAACCGGGCTCAGTGGCACGGTGCTGCGGATGCAGGCGGGCCCCGACGAATCGCTCCGTCGGACAGCGGATGACCCATGGGCTGCTTTCCGGGCCCTCGGCCGACGTGTCGGCGCGATGATGTTGACGACGGGGCCGGAGAAAGGCCCGCAAGGGGCTGGGTGCACCTGGTGTCCGGTCACGCCTCGGTGGCGGTCGACTGGCGGCTGTTCCTGCCACAGACCTGGGATTCCGCATCGCCGAAGGCGGACCCGGACAAGGTCGCACGCCGCGGGGCCTGTGGCATCCCCGACGACGTCGGCCATGCGGAGAAGGGGCAGCCGGCCCTCGACATGGCCGATGAGGCCCGTTCGTGGGACATCGAGCTGTCCCTGGCCATCGCGGACGCCGGATACGGTGACGCGGCGGCATCCCGGCTCGGCCTGAACGCCCGCGGCATGCACCACGTGGTCGGGATCTCCACCACGCTGTCGGCCTCAGGGTTGTCCCGCAGAAGCGGTGCCCGTATGCGAGCCGTACTCCGGGACCGGGCGTTCGCCCCAGCGGATGCCCTTCTCGCTGCGGTTGACGCCCCTACAGGGTGTTGTCGCCGATCGAGTAGCAGTCGTGGAAGTAGCGCACTCCGTGGGTGCGGTGGCAGGTGGCGGGCACCCGGTCAGGGTGTTTCCGGCGGGCCCGGCCGGGGCCTGCGGTGGGCCGGATTCTGAGCGGGCCGAACTCGTCGAGGGCGAAGACCCGGTCCGGGAAGCGGCCCACCACTTCCTCGGTCCGGTCCGGTCCGGCTTCGCCTCGCGCTCGGGGGCCAGGGGACTCCTTCCACGTCTTGGTGCGCTGGAAGGTGATGCTGCGGCGGGCGAGCAGGCAGCGTAATGCTTCGCGGCCGATGCGGATGACCCGACCGTGGACTTTCCGCAGGCAGGCGGCAAGTTTGCGCAGGGACCAGTGGTGAAGGGCCGGCCGGGCTCGGTGGGGCGGGTGGTGGCCGTCTGGATGACGAAGGCCTCGTCGTCAGAGCTGAGTTGGCGGGGACGGCCTCCCGCTCACTGAGGGTCCAGACAGGCCAGGCCGATCTTGTTGAACCGATGGATCACATCCCGGACGGTGTCCTCGTCGGCCTGCACCAGCTGTGCGATCACTGGCGCCCGGTTCTTGCCGACCGAGGCCGGCAGCATCATCGCGCGCCGGTAGCGCACCGAACTCGTGCTGCCGCGGCGCACGAGCTGCTGCAGCCGTTGCCCCTCCTGGTCGGTCTGCGCCCGCGGACGGGCTCGGCCACCGCGCCTCCAGCGGTCGGACCGGATGTCATCGCACATCCAACCGCCACAATCACCAACCCGGCGAACCCATGCCGTCAGAGTACTGGGAACAGCGTTTGTCAACGAATTACGGAGGCAATTGGTGGTCAATCGGCTCGTAAATGTTGAAGAGAAATGACGGCCCTGTGGTGACCACGCGCGGGGGTGTTTGCGTGCTCGGCGAAGTGCCCGGCCCAGTACGGAGGGAGGGGCTCGGTGACAGGTGTCTTGTCAGGAGGCTTGTTGACCTCAAGTTCGATTGAGATTCTAGCCTTTCCCTCAGTTGATCGTCTGGCGAGGGGAGAAGGCGCTCATGATTCTCGTGACGGGAGCCACCGGGAACATCGGCAGTGCTCTGTTGAAGGAGCTGCATGCGTGCGGCGCCGGGCCACTGCGGGGGCTCACTCGTGACGCTGCGCGGGCCTCGTTCCCCGAGGGGGTCGATGTAAATGAGGGTGACTTCGCTGACATGGCTTCGCTGAAGCCCGCGTTGGACGGGGTGCGCTCGCTGTTCCTCGTGTCGCGGATGGGCCCGGATGCCGACATCCTCGACGCCGCCCGGCAGGCCGGTGTCGAGCAGGTGGTGCTCGTGTCGTCCATCACCGTTCAGACCCATCCGCATCTGGGCCCTGCCCGCGAGAACCTGGCTGTCGAGCATCTCCTCAAGGACAGCGGCATGACCTGGACGATCCTGCGGCCGACGCAGTTCGCCTCGAACACGCTGTGGTGGGCGGCGTCAATCCGCGAGCACCAAGCGGTGCGCTTGCCATATGCAGACACCGGGCTCCCCACGATCCACCCTGCGGACATTGCGTCGGTGGCGCGGGTGGCGCTGACCGAGCCCGGTCACCAGGGGCGGACGTACGCGCTGACCGGCCCGGAGCGAGTGACGGCCCGGCAGCAGGTGGAGGCCATCGCGGCGGCCCTGGGGCGGGAGGTGCCCTTCGCAGAGATCAGCCGGGAGGAGGCCCACCGTCACATGTCCGCGTTCTTGGGAGACGAGGCCGCAGCCGCGGTGCTGGATGTGACGGGCGGGCACGTCAACGACGAACTGCTGACGGTACGCGACACGGTCTCAAGGGTCACCGGCTCCCCGGCCAGGCCATTTCACCAGTGGGTTGCGGAGAATGTCGCCGCCTTCCGCTGAGTCGCCCGGCCCTGATGGTGTTCATGCGTCCCGGTTGGGATTTTCACGTACGTGCCAGCAGCAGGACGGCCGGCAGCCCGTTGAACCTCGATCCACCGGCTGATGCCTGGGGATGACGTTTGGGAGGATGAAGGAGTGCCATGTGGCCTGTGATGATGGGAGTTCTTCACGCTTCCGGCACGCGCAATCAGCAAGGCGCTTCCGAGAGGCAGGTTTCCCGTACGTCGGAGGCGGTCTCCGCTGCGTTCGATGACCCGAATCTGATTGTGCGGGCCGGGCTGGTCCCGGGGGTGCGGCCGGCCGAGCGGTGTGGTCTGCCGCGACTGGGGGCGAAGAAGGTCAGGACGACCGGGATGAGGAACGGCGCGGGTGCGGCGGCGGACGTGAAGGTCCACCAGCATCGTGGGCGGCATGGGCGCAGGCGCAGACAGCATCGACGACCTCGACGTCCTGCGGCACGGTGTGGTGCCGACTGTGTTCGGCGGTATCCGTGCCCCTCCACGCTCGGCACTTTCCTGCGCGCGTTCACCCACGGCCATTGCGTCACGGCAAGGCAGCCGACTCCCGCGGCGCCTCGAAGCCGCAGCAGACGAACCGGTCTGTCCGCAGGGCCTGCACCGGTCTCTGGGCCTGCCCCCGACCCGGTGACGTAAGGCTGCCGGACGTCAGGTGAAGGGCAGGCCGAGAGTCATCGCCCGCCCCGGCAACCGGAGCCGGAACAGGCGCGTCGGCCCCAGGAGCGGGGGCTACCCTCTCTCTCTTGGGCTTGCCGTCGGCCGGCTGTCACCAGGCGGTGAGGTCGACCGCGTGGACGCAGTGCGGGTCGGTTTCGTCGGTCGTCCGGCGTTCCTTCTCGCGTACGAGTGCGGGGAGTGCGGCGAGCAGCGCGGTCAGTGCGCCGGTGAGGCGCACATCGACCGCGACCGGCCCGTCGGCCTCATCGACTGCGACGTAGAGCCGCATGCTGTCCTGCCCGGTGAGCAGGAAACCGCACAGCGGGGGGTCCGGCGGCGTCTCGGTGAACGGCCGGGCCAGTGTTCGCAGCACGCGCAGTACCCGGTCCGTGCGCGTCGGCGGAGCGGGCTCGACGACGGAGGTGTCCACCCGGACCAGAGGCATGCCCATCACGGACGTGTCCGGACGCGGGGGAGTGCCGGCTGCGAGTGTTCGTACCCAGCCCAGCACCAGCGGGGCGGTGACCGGCTCTCCGTCGTCGTCCACCAGCGGCACCTCGTAGGCGACCGGCGCATCCGGTTCCACGGGGTCACCGGCGCCGGTCACGACCCGGACCGCGTCCCGTGTCGGCAGCACCCCCCGCAGAAAGGTGACGCCGACGAGAGGCGCCGCCGTGTAGTCGAGGAGGAACTGCGTGAGGTACGCCTGCTGCTCGACCGTCTCCCCGTACGGGGTCTCTCCGTACGGGCCGTTCACTGGTTGATCCAGGACGGGCATTTGTTGACGCCCTTGCAGTAGGCCGTGATCACGCCGATCTTCTTGCCCTTGCCCGCGTCGTACTCACCGTCGGCCGTGCGGCGGGTGTACTGCACGATGACCACGACCTCGACCAGCCGGGTGCCGTTGCGGGCGACCCCGTAGTACTCCAGGCGCCCCCCGTTCTTCTTGTCCACCTTCCCGGCCAGAGCCGTGTCGACCACCCGGCACTTCTTGATGTTGTGCTTGCCGGAGAAATGATTCCAGCCGAGATCGCCGTTCCCGTACCGGGTGGGGATCACCCGCCCCTCGGGATCGGCCTGCTCGCACCGCACCTTCTTGTTCCAGTACCGCTGCGCCGACGCGTCGGACACCGGCCCGGCCACGAGTGCGGCACCTGCGACTGTCGCGGCAATGACGCTGATCAGTTTCATGACCGGACCGTGCCACACCCCGGCCGTGCATGCGCCTTCTTCACCACTGGAGTCCCCGGACGGATGACTCGGATCAGCACACGAAGAACCGCCCCGGCGGAGCTTCAGCCCGTCAGCACCCGGGGGGTACAGGTCAACGTCCGTGCTTCGTCATGGCCCATCTTGCGGACGGCATGCCAACTGGGCGGCTGTCCGACTCGCACCGATGAAGGAGTGGTTCATCCGCGCCGAGCAGGCGGGCGCCGAGCCGCTCGACTTCAACAAGCATCCGCCTGCTCGCCTCTTCACTCCGTCTCGATCGACGTCACGGGCAGTGTGCCTCGTCATGGCATCCCGTTGGAACGGTCGGCCGGCCGGGGAGTCGCTGATCAACGCCCGGTTGACGGTTCGCCGGGTTGGTGTGAGGTCGCGGCCCGGGGGACGGCTGAGAGGTGTCGTCACCCACGGACCGGCTCCCACATCGGGCCGCGAGCGACCGGCCCGGCTGCCGGGGCGGCTTCCTGGCCGGTCACTGTCTGCGACTCGTCGTTCAGGCGAGCACCGGTGTGGCAGCGGGCAAGTAGGGGGTGATGTTGTGCCAGGCGCGCTCGACGTATTCCTCCTTCTCGCCGACCGGGGCGACATAGTGCAGCGCGCTTTCGGCGGCGCCGTTGTCCTTGAGGCGGGCGATGATCCAGGCGGCGAGGTAGTGCGAGGCCAGGCAGCCGCCGGCGGTCGCAATGTTGTCCTTGGCGTAGAAGGGCTGGTTGAGCACCTCGACGCCGGCGGCGACGACCCAGGGCTTGGTGATCAAGTCGGTGCAAGCGGGGATGTCGTCGAGCAGGCCGAGCTCGGCCAGCACGAGCGCGCCGGAGCACTGTGCCGCGATGAGCTGGCGCGAGGGGTTCAGGCGACGCAGGACGCTCATGATCGCCGGGTCTTCGACGACCTCACGGGTGGCCATGCCGCTGCCGACGATGACGGCGTCAGCAGTGCACGCCTCCTCAAGAGTGGACATCTGCTCGATGACCACTCCGTTCATCGACGTCACCTTGGGACTTGGGGTGGCGATGGTGACGCGCCAGTCGTCGGTCTTGATGCGGTTGAGCACACCGAGCGCGATCAGAGAGTCGAGCTCGTTGTAACCCTCGAAGGTGAGGATGGCGATGTGCACGGCGGCTGTCCTTCCCGGTGGGTGGGTCTTGACCGTAAAGACCCACGAACAGGACAGTCGAAAAATTGTCATGCGTACAATCCAATGCATGGCAGCTTCGCGGTACAAAAAGCTGGTCGACGCGTTTGCACGCGACATCCGGACCGGGCGGCTCGCCGCGGGCGTGCGGCTGCCGACACACCGCGGGCTCGCCGCTCGTGAGGGCATCGCCGTGGTGACCGCGACCCGGGTGTACGCCGAGCTGGAAACGATGGGCCTGGTGAGCCGGGAACAAGGCCGCGGTACATTCGTGCGTGACATCGCGGTTCCCGCCGGTCACGGCATCGATCAACAGGTCGTCGCCACGGATGCGGTCGACCTCAACTTCAACTATCCGTCGCTGCCTGGGCAAGCCGATCTCCTCCGGCAGGCACTGCGAGAGGTGGCCACCTCTGGTGATCTCGACTCGCTGCTGCGCTACCAACCACATCGAGGGCGTCCCCAGGACAGAGCCTCGTTCGCGCGGCACCTGAGGCGTCGAGGAATCACCACTGACGCGGATCGGATCCTCATCGCCAACGGTGCGCAGCACGGCCTGGCCATCACCGTCATGGCCGCGCTCAACGCCGGCGACGTCGTCGCGGTCGACGCACTCACCTATCCAGGTTTCAAGGTGCTCGCGCATGCCTTTCATCTCGACCTGGAACCCGTACCCGTAACCGCCGACGGGCCGAATCTCGATGCCCTCGAGAAGCTGTGCGCGACGCGCCCTGTGCGCGCGATCTACACCATGCCCACCTTGCACAACCCTCTGGGCTGGGTCATGCCGGCACCTGACCGAACCCGCCTCGTCGAGATCGCTCGACAGTACGGCCCGCTCCTCATCGAAGACGCCTCCTACGCTTACCTGGTGGAGGACTCGCCACCGCCCCTGGCTGCGATCGCGCCGGACATCACCGTCTACGTCTCGGGACTGTCCAAGAGCGTCGCCACCGGTCTTCGGGTCGGTTTCGTCGTTGCCCCGCCCTCTGCGGTGCCCTCGCTCGAACGCGCGATTCGGGCGACCACCTGGAACACCCCGGCCCTCACCACGGCGATCGTCTGCCGCTGGCTCGAGGACGGCACGGTGGACCACCTGGAAGCGCTGAAACGAGACGACGCCAGGACCCGCCAAGCACTCGCCGGACAAGAGCTGGCAGGCCTACCCCTCATCAGCCACCCCTCGTCCTACTTCACATGGCTGCCGCTGCCCGACGACGCACGCGCCGACCGCCTGACAGCCGCCCTCGCGCGTCAGCACATCTCGGTGTCCACGGCCGAGCCGTTCACCACCTCGACGCACACACCGCAAGCGATCCGCCTCGCTCTGGGCTCGACCGATCTGGACAGTCTCCAGTCGACACTGCGTACAGTGCGACGAGTAGCCGTCGAGGACGCTTACGCTTGAACTCCCCTCGATCAGCCGGTTCCTGCCCACCAGCGTCAGCGTGCGAAAGATCGTCGGCGCTGGAAGCCAAGGGTGAACCGGTGGGCATGCGACCCGAGACCGATGGGGAGATCACGGTTCTCGGACCGGTGACCGCCCGAGACGTTCACGAGCCGTACATCGCGGTGCCGCCTGTGTTGCGCACCGTGTAGGGGCAGGTGATCTGCCGGCCGACAGCGTAGAGGCCCGGGGCGCTGACCTTCTTCTCCCCAGAGATGCCCGCCGCCTGCGACGACGTCACCCCGTTCCAGGCTGCCCCGTCGTCGCGGGTCGCGGCCCGTCGTCGCGGGCTTTCCTCCGGACGATGGTCCGACTCCGGTGCGCGTCCCGGCCCGGCCTGCGGAAACAGCGACCGGACAGGTGGACATGGCGACGAGAAGTTCATGTCCGAAGCCTTGTTACGCCACATTCTACGCGCGTATCTTCAGCTTCTGGATCTGTGCGAGGCGCCCTCAAGCGTCCCCGTCACCACTTTGACGTTCCCTCACCGCCCCCTGGCGCCGCGGCGACCAGGCTGTGTCCTGCCAGTAAGGAGTACCGCAACGGTGCCCAGTCCCCTCCCTGCCCGACGCACACTGCTGCGCGCCACCCTGCCCGCCGCCGTCACCGCGTCGCTGGTACTCGTCCCGCTGCCCGGCGCGGTCGCCACCCCGTCCGCGGGCGTGGTCATCGCCGAGGTCTACGGCGGTGGCGGCAACTCCGGCGCGACGCTGAAGAACGACTTCATCGAACTCGCCAACCCGTCCGGGGCCGCCTTCGGTCTGGCCGGCTACAGCGTGCAGTACCTGCCGGGCAGCCCCGGCGCCAGCAGCAAGTGGGGGGTCACCCCGCTGAGGGGCGCGGTCGCCGCAGGCGCCCGCTACCTGGTCGCCGAGGCGGCGGGCACGGGCGGCACCGTGGACCTGCCGACCGCCGACGCCACCGGCAGCCTGGCCCTGTCCGCCACCACGGGCACCATCGCGCTCGTCAACGGCACCGAAGCGCTGACCTGCAAGACCGCCGCGGACTGCGCCGCGGATCCGCGCGTCGTCGACCTGGTGGGCTTCGGCACCGCCGTGGTCCACGAGGGCTCCGGCGCCGCCCCCGGCGCCTCCAACAGCGCCTCGGTGGCCCGCGCCGCGTCTCTCGCCGACACCGACGACAACGCCGCAGACTTCCAGGCCGGCGAGCCCACCCCGGTCAACAGCAAGGGTGAGGCCACCCCTGGGGGCGGCTCCGGCGGGGGCGACACCGGCCCGACCGAGCCCGGCTCGGTACGCGTCCACGACATCCAGGGCGCCACCCGCCTCTCGCCGTTGGCCGGCAAGACGGTCGTGGGTGTTCCCGGCATCGTCACCGGCGTCCGTACGTACGGCACCAAGGGCTTCTGGATCCAGGACCCGAACCCGGACGCCGACCCGGCCACCAGCGAGGGCGTCTTCGTCTACACCGGCGGCGCCGGCCCGGCCGTCAAGGTCGGCGACTCGGTCCTGGTCACGGCCAAGGTCACCGAGTACTACCCGAACAGCTCGGGCGGCTCGCAGTCCCTCACCGAGCTGTCCAACCCCAAGGTCACCGTGGTCTCCTCGAACAACCAGGTGCCCGCCCCGGTGGTGCTGGACGACTCGGCCGTCCCGGCGGCGTACGCACCGGACGCGGCGGGCGGCTCGATCGAGTCCCTGCCGCTGCGGCCCGGCACCTACGCGCTCGACCTGTACGAGTCGCTGGAGGGCATGAACGTCGAGGTCCGCGAGGTACCGGTGACGCAGGCCAGCAACTCGTACCACGAGCTGTGGGTGAACGCCCGCGAGCAGGACCCGCGTTCGTCCCGCGGCGGGTCCGTGTACCTCGGCTACGACCAGCAGAACGCCGGCCGGCTCATGGTCCAGTCGCTGGGCGAGGCCGCCGACTTCCCGGCCGCCGATGTCGGCGACCGGCTCACCGGCGCCACCGGAGGCCCCCTGGACTACACCAAGTTCGGTGGTTACGCGGTGCAGGCCACCCGGCTCGGCGCCGTCCAGTCGGGCGGGCTGAAGCGGGAGGTCACCCAGTCCGGCCTGCCGAGCGAGCTCACGATCGGCACGTACAACGTAGAGAACCTCGACCCGGGCGACCCGGACGAGAAGTTCGCCGAGCTGGCGGCCGGCATCGTCACCAACCTGCGCTCGCCCGACATCCTGGCCCTGGAAGAGGTCCAGGACGACAACGGACCGGTCAACGACGGTACGGTCACGTCCGACGTCACCGTCGCCAAGTTCGTCGAGGCGATCAAGGCGGCCGGCGGCCCCGCCTACGACTGGCGCTCCGTCGACCCGGTGAACGGCAAGGACGGCGGTGAGCCCGGCGGCAACATCCGCCAGGTGTTCCTGTTCAACCCCGACCGCGTCTCCTTCACCGACATACCCGGCGGCGACTCCACCACCGCCGTGGACGTGACCGGCACCGGCAAGCGCACCTCGCTGACCGCCTCCCCGGGCCGGATCGACCCGGCCGACGAGGCCTGGAACAGCAGCCGCAAGCCACTGGTCGGTCAGTTCAAGTTCCACAACAAGCCGGTCTTCGTGATCGCCAACCACTTCAACAGCAAGGGCGGCGACCAGGGCCTGGACAGCCGCTTCCAGGCACCGACCCGCAGCTCCGAGGTGCAGCGCGTCAAGCAGGCCGAGATCGAGCGGGCCTTCGTCGCCAAACTCCTGGCCGCCGACCCCGGCGCCCGGGTGGTCTCCCTCGGCGATTTCAACGACTACCAGTTCTCGCCCGCGCTCCAGACCCTCACCGAGGGCGGCGTCCTGCGCGACCTGGTGAACGAACTGCCCGCGTCCGAGCGCTACTCGTACGTCTACCAGGGCAACTCGCAGGTGCTCGACCACATCCTGGTCAGCCCCGCGTTCAAGCCGCAGCAGACTCGCTACGACGTCGTCCACATCAATAGCGAGTTCGCCACCCAGGCATCCGACCACGACCCGCAGGTGGTCCGCGTCAAGCCCTGACCCGGCCCGCCACCGAGCCTCCCCCGCCCGATCCCCGACCGGGCGGGGGAGCTCGTTGTCCTGCCGGTCTGTTCACACCTGGTACGGAGGTGGCGCATACCGTGCGACGCCCCTCTTCCGACACGCAGCCCGATGTGCTGGGCGTCTCGGATGTGTCACGTGCGGCCGTGTTCTGGACGGAGGCCCTGGGGTACGTCCCGCGCGAGGAGATGGAAGACGGCTGGGTGGTGCTGGTGCCGGGGTGCAGCCGCCCAGGCCGCCGAAGTTGAGCGACTGGTGCCCCTGGGGCCGACCCGTCGACTGGACCTTTGTCCGGATGAAGCCGACTTCGTCGTGCTCGCCGATCCTGAAGGCAACCGCTTCTGTGTCATTGACACCGGTCGGTGGCGAGGGAGAGCGGCTGCTGCGGATCGTCCGTCGAGCGGCTGCGCGACGTAGTCGACGGGGCGAACGTTGCCTGCCGCGGCACTGGCAATCGCTGCTCGGGGCCCCTGGGCAAACCGCTGGCACCCGGGTCCTCGCCGGGCAAAGACGCAGCCATGCGCTATGCCGCCACCGACCCCGAGCTGTTGGACCTGGTCCGACGATCCGTCACGCCCGGTCGGCGGTACCTTCGGCTGGGTGGAAGCTCGCTGCGGTTGAGCGGGCATGAGTGCGAGCTGTTCGTGAGGGGAACCGGTCCAGGCTGCCGGGGAGATCACTCCCGCTGAGTGCGGCAGCAGTGGACCGATGCCACGCCGGACGTGCCGCGGACAAGGACGCGCACGGCCGGAGACCTCATCGCAGGCCGAAGTCCGGACGGGACCCGCGCCGTCCACTGCGGCTGGCGGCGGGGCGGAGGGGGAACAGGCACGAAGCGCGGCGTCGGCGGGGACCTGGACAGGTGCGCTGCGCTTCGTGCCCGGCTTGAGGGAGGCTGCTCAGGCGGGGTGGCCGGTGGTCACCCCGACAGGCGCCGACGTGTGCGTTCGCACCGAGCCCTCCGCCGTGACCGAGACGGTCAACTCGTGTCCGGCCACGTTGAGGCCCGAGACGGTGAGCGGCAGCAACCGGCTTGCGACCGGGCGGACGGTCAGGACTCCGTCCGGCACGTTCGCCCGGAGGCCGAGGAGGGCCTGCATCAGGGCGACGGACGATGCGGCGGCCCATGCCTGGGGGCGACACGAGGCCGGATACGGCGCTGGCCCGGCGGAGGTCGAACGGGCGGTGCCCGCGAAGAGTTCGGGCAGTCGGGAGTCGAAGGAGGGCCCGGCCGCGATCAGGTTTTCCGCGAGCCTTCGCGCGTGGTCCGGGAATCCCGCGCGGGCGAGTCCCAGCACGGTGATGGCGGTGTCGTGCGGCCACACACTGCCGATGTGGTAGCCGAGCGGGTTGTAGCCCCCGTTGCCCGTGGCATACGTGCGCAGCCCGAAGGCGTCGGCCAGGCCGGGGGTGAGGAGCCGGTCGGCGACGGCGGCCTCCTCTTCCGGGTTCAGCAGTCCGGTGCCGAGGAGGTGGCCCATGCCGGAGGTGACGGCGTCGACCGGCCGTTTGTCCGCGTCGAGCGCGATGGCCGGGTAGGGGCCGTGCTCGTCATGGACCCAGAAGCCGCGACGGAAGGCTTCCTGAAGGTGCGCGGCCCAGGCCCGGCAGCGGTCTGCGCCGGGTCGGCCGAAGGCGTCGAGGAGCGCGGCACCGGCGACGGCCGCCTCGTACGCGTACGCCTGCACCTCGCACAGGGCTATGGGCGCCTCCGCGAGTGAGCCGTCCCGGAAGCGCACCGAGTCGCCGGAGTCCTTCCAGCCCTGGTTGGCCAGGCCCGTGCCGGTGGAGTCGATGTATTCCAGCAGGCCGTCACCGTCCGGATCGCCATGCTCCACCATCCAGTCGAGGGCGGCTTCGAGGTTCGGAAGCAGCTCGGCGACCTCTGCGGACGGCATGCCCCAGCGCCAGGCGTCGTGCAGCAGGCAGATCCACAGCGGGGTGGCATCAATGGTGCCGTAGTACTGCGCGGGCAGCCGTGTGCCGTCGTCGAGTTCCTGCGTCTCGGCGCGTACCTCGTGCAGGATCTTGCCGGGCTGTTCCTCGGTCTCGGCCACGCTGACGCGGCCCTGCCGGCGGGCGAGCGTGCGCAGCGTGCCCGCCGCGAGTTGCGTTCCCAGCGGCAGCAGCATGCGCGCCGTCCACAGCGAGTCGCGGCCGAACAGGGTCAGGTACCAGGGCGCGCCCGCCCCGACGAACAGATCCTCGGGGGCCTCGGGATCGGAGAGCAGCAGCCGGACGAGATCCTGTTCGGCCCGGCCGACGAGTCGGGTGAAGTCGCTGTCCGCACTGTCGAGTCGGAGGTCTGCCCAGAGGCTGTTCTCGTGCGCTGCCGGGCCGAAGGGGGTGGAGATGCTCCCGACGGCCCGGCCTTCGAGCACACAGGACCAGCTCTCACCGGGGGCGAGGGAGACCTCGAAGGCGAAGGTGCCGCAGGTGCCGAGGACCGAGACACCGGCCTCGGCGGCGTCAGAGGGGCGGGCGGTGAGTGACATCTGCGCGTCCTGCGCGGACCAGGTCAGACGGTTGTGCGCGCTTCGTGGTTCGAGCAGGGGAGTGGTGGCCCCGCTCTTGACGGCGTCCATGGCGGCGAAGTCGCTTTCGGCGGTGACGTGGACGGTCAGCCGGGCGTGCAGAGAGCCGTGGTTGGTGAGGGACAGCGTCTCGGTGAACTGCTGCGGTGCGACCGTGCGTTCCCTCAGCATCGTCACTGTCGGGTCGGGGGTCTGCTGGGCCACGCCGCGCAGAACCGCGTCGAACGTGGCGCGGTCGGCCCCTTGGAGTACGGAATTCGTGGGAACGAGATGCACCCCGTCCACGGCGACGCGCAAGGAGCGCAGAAAGCGGCGGTCGCCGTGGTAAAAGCCGTCGACCGGTGCCGTGAGGTCGCCGCCGGGGCGCGACGCCACGAAGGAAGGCGCCCACAGGACAAGCACCGCATCGTGAACGAACGGCTGGCCACCGGGCTGGGAGGCGGATGTGGGGAGGTCATGTGGCTGCGTCGGGAACTGCGTCTGCTGAGAGAACTGCTGTGTCATCGAGGCGGGACCTTTGGCCTTCGTTGCTGCCGGCTGGGGCGTGTACAGTGGCGGAAATTCGTGCTTGGATCGATCCAAGCAAGTATTGGATCGATCCAATTCGGTTCGTGTCCACACCGTACCCGACGTTCTGTATGGACTGAAATGAATGAGAACGCTTCCGCCGACCGCGGTGCCGGTCCCGGATCAGCCTCGAGGCCGCCCACGATGGCCGAGGTGGCCAGCCTTGCCGGGGTCGGCAAGCAGACGGTCTCCAACGCGCTGAACAAGCCCGAACTCCTGCGTCCCGAGACGCTGGCCCGAGTGAAGGCCGCCATCGAGGAACTCGGGTACCGGCCGCACACGGCGGCCCGCTCCCTGCGCCGTCGTGAGTCACGGACGATCGGCTTCGCACTCGCGCGCAGCGTCGCCGGACGCTCCAACGCGGTGAACGACCGGTTCCTGCACGCGCTGGCCGCGGCGGCCGGGTACCGGCTCCTGGTCTTCTCGGTCGACTCCCGAGAGGAGGAGATCGAGCGCTACGACGAACTGCTGCGGGAGCAGGCCGTCGACGCGTTCGTCCTGGACCGCACGGGCAACGACGACCCGCGCCACGAGTGGCTGCACGACAGGCTGGTGCCCTTCGTCGCATTCGGCCGCTCCTGGGGCGAACAGGACTACGGCGACTGGGTGGACATCGACGGCGCCGCAGGCATCGAGGCCGCGACCGAGCACCTGATCGCGGCGGGACACCGGAACATCGGCCTGCTCGGCTGGCCCGTCGGCAGCGGCACCGGTGACGACCGTACAGAGGGCTGGCGGCGCACGATGGAGCGCCACGAGGCACCCGGGCCGAGGCTCTCCGCAACCGCCGAGAACCGGCCCGACGCCGCCCGCCGAGCCGCGAGCACCCTGCTGGACAAGGGGGCGACGGCTGTCGTGGCCGTGAGCGACGCCCTGGCGTTGGGCTGCTACGACGCGCTGCGCGAGCGCGGACAGCGGCCCGGCAGGGACGTCGCGGTGACCGGCTTCGACGACTCTCCCTTCGTGGAACTCCTCGACCCGCCGCTGACCTCCGTGGAGCAACCGCTCGAACAAGCCGCCGAGGAGTGCGTGCGGATGCTCCTCGCCCGGATCGCCGACCCCCGGCGCCCCTACGAGCAGCGGCTGTTGACGCCCCGGCTCGTGGTCAGGGACAGCTCCACCCCCTCTGCGGCGGACCGCTGACACCGCAGGTACCGCACGTTCGCAGCACCCCACCCTCGCATTCACCAAAGGAACGCTCATGAGCCGCACCAAACTGCCTGTTGTCGCCTGCGCCCTGTCGGTGTCCCTGCTCGCCACCGCCTGCTCATCCGGGTTCGACAAGGGCTCGGAGCAGGAAGAGTCGGGCAAGCAGGAGATCCGGGTCCTGATAGCCACTTCCGGCCCCGCCGAGACCGCCGCGGTGAAGCAGGCAGCCGCAGGATGGGCGAAGGAAACCGGCAACACCGTCACGGTGGACCTCGCGCAGAACATGGACCAGCAGCTCGGCCAGGCCTTCGCGGGCAGCAACCCGCCGGACGTCTTCTACACGTCCGGCGACCAGTTCTCCACGTACGCCGGGCGCGGAGCGCTCTACGCCTACGGCGGCGAGCTCGACGACCGCGCGGACTTCAGCCCCGTCCTCACCCGGGCCTTCACCTACAACGACAAGCTGTACTGCGCGCCGAAGGACCAGTCGACGCTCGGACTCGCCGTGAACACCGCCCTGTGGAAGAAGGCGGGGCTCACCGAGGCCGACCACCCCAAGACGTGGGAGGAGCTGGAGGCCACCGCCAAGAAGCTCACCGGGGGCGGCGTCACCGGTCTCAGCTTCAACCCCGACTACAACGAGATCGGCGCCTTCTTCAAGCAGGCCGGCTCCTGGCTGACGAACCCCGACCAGACCAGGATGACCGCCACCGACGACGCCAACGTCAAGGCGCTGACCTTCGTGAAGAAGCTGTTGAAGGAAGGAGTCCTCAAGTATCCCAAGGACCTGGGCGCCGGGTGGGGCGGCGAGGCGTTCGGCAAGGGCAAGGCCGCGATGACCATCGAGGGCAACTGGCTCGCCGGCGCGATGGCCAAGGACTACCCCGACACCGCGTACGAGGTTCTTCCGCTGCCCGAAGGACCTGCGGGCAAGGGCACGATGGCCTTTACCAACTGCTGGGGCATCGCCGCCAAGAGCAAGCACCACGCCGCATCCGTCGATCTGGTCGAGCACCTCACCAGCGACACCAGTCAGTTGAAGTTCGCCAAGACGATCGGTGTGATGCCGTCGAAGAAGACCCTGCTCGACGAGTACAAGAGCCAGAACCCCCGGGCGGCCGCCTGGGCGGACGGCGCCACCTACGCCCAGCTGCCCGTCACGGCCTCCGGAATGCGGCAGGTCATGGCCGAGTTCAACACCTCCCTCGCCCAACTGGCCGACAGCGACCCGAAGAAGTTGCTGAACGACCTGCAGAAGAACGGCGAGAGTGTCCTGGGCGGCAGCGGTCGATGAGCACCGTCACCACCCCGGGGGCCGGTCCGGGGCCGCACCCCCCTGCGGTCGCGGGCCGCATTCCGCGTCGGTCCCACAGCACGCGCCGTGAAGGCCGCCAGGGCACCTGGGGCTGGATCTTCGTCAGCCCCATGGTCGCGGTCCTCGGCCTGTTCCTGGCGCTCCCCGTCGTCATGGCTCTGTGGGTGAGCCTGCTGAACTGGGACGGCCAGTCGAACCCGTTCTCCGGAGCGGCCGACTTCGTCGGACTCGACAACTACGAGGGCCTGTTCACCGACCAGGGTCTGACCCGGACACTCTTCATGACGTCCCTGCGCAACAACCTCTACTACGTCCTGCTGGTCGTCCCGCTGCAGACCGCGCTCGCGCTGGGCCTGGCCCTCGCCGTCAACCAGCGGCGCCTCAAGGGCAAGAGCGCGTTCCGTACGGCGTTCTACTTCCCGTCGGTCACCAGCTCCATCGCCGTGTCCACGGTGTTCCTCTTCCTGTTCCAGAGCAGTGGAGCCGTCAACAGCCTGCTGAAGTGGGTCGGCGTCCAGGGACCGAACTGGTTCACCGACCCACGCGGCCTCGTGTGGGTGTCACTCGCCGGGATCGGCCTCGTCGACCCGGCCACCCCGCCCTCCGCACTCGCCGACCACGGCGTGCTCGGTCTTTCCTGGTGGGACTGGCTGTCCGGACCGTCCGTCGCGATGTGCACCATCATCCTGCTGGTGGTCTGGACGACCTCCGGCACCTTCATGCTGATGTTCCTCGCCGCTCTGCAGGACATCCCTGAGGCCCAGCTGGAGTCCGCCCGCCTCGACGGCGCGAACCGCCGGCAGACACTGCGCCACGTCATCCTCCCGGCCCTGCGCCCCGTCCTCTTCCTGGTGATCACGCTCGGCCTGATCGGGAGCTGGCAGGTCTTCGACCAGGTGTACGTGATGAGCCAGGGCCAACCCGCGAACACCACCCTGACCCCCGCCTTCCTCTCGTACGGCCTGAGCTTCAAGGACGCGCAGTACGGGACCGGCGCCGCGATCTCCTTCGTGCTGCTGGCGATCATCCTCGTGATGACGGGAATCCAGCGCCTCGTGCTGCGCGAGTCCGACGGCCACGGTCGGCGCCGAACGAGGAGGACGTCCCGATGACCGCTCCAGCCGTGACAAGTCATCCGTCGAACGCCGTGCGGACCCGACTGCGGGAGCGGCGCCGTACCCCGGCCCTCGTCGGCATGCTCGTGATGTCGGTGGTGGCGCTGGCCTATCTGATGCCGTTCGTCATCCAGGTGGTGACGACGTTCAAGACCGATCCACAGGCCGCCGCCGCACCGCTCAGCCTCGTGCCGCACCCGTTCTCGTCGGCGTCCTACCAGGAACTGTTCAGCGACAGCGAGGGCGTCGCCTTCCCGACGTGGCTGAGCAACTCCGCGTTCATCGCGGTGACCGTGACAGCGGGACGGGTCTTCTTCGACTCGCTGGCCGGCTACGCGCTCGCCCGACTGCGCTTTCGCGGCCGAGGACTGCTGACCGTGCTGCTCATCTCCGTGATGGCCGTGCCCGGTGTCGTCCTGATGATCCCCAAGTTCCTGGTGGTGCAGTACCTCGGCATCTACGACACCTACACCGCAATGATCGTGCCGCTGCTGGTGGACGCCGTCGGTGTCTTCATCATGAAGCAGTTCTTCGAATCCGTGCCGCGCGAAATCGAGGAAGCCGCCCGAGTCGACGGAGCCGGCATCCTGCGCACCTACTGGTCAGTGGTCCTGCCCATGGCGAGGCCCGCCCTGATCACGCTCACGATCCTGTCATTCCAGGGATCGTGGAACGAGTTCACCCACTTCGTGGTCACCACACAATCCGCCGACCACGCCACACTGACCACCGGACTCGCACAGTTCGTCTCCGGCGGGCTCGGCGCCGGCACCCAGTACCCGCTGAAACTCGCCGCCGCGCTCCTCGCGACGATTCCGGTCGCGATCGTCTTCTTCGTCTTTCAACGCCACTTCGTGCGCGGCGGAAACACAGGCGCGCTCAAGGAGTGAGAGCGCACGGCCGGGTGCGAACACCGAACAGCCGACCCCACCCGTCCCCTGCGGCCCCGCCCCATCGAGAGAGCCGAGCGAAACCCGGCATGGCCATCACCACAGTCGCCCCCGCCACCCGCCAGCACGAGCCCCCAATGAAACTCCGTGTGCGTGCCGAAGAGGGTAAGAGGTGGTTGCCAGTCGAGGGAGAGGACGAGAAGACGTGGATGTGTACGAGGCCGTGGACAGTCGCCGGGCTGTGCGGGCGTTCGGCGATGAGCCGGTATCCAAGGAGGTACTCGAACGCGTGCTGGCCGCGGCGACGCGGGCTCCGTCGAGCGGGAACCTTCAGCCGTGGCATGTGTATGTCGTGACCGGCGAGCCCTTGGCCGAGCTGAAGAAGCGCACGACGGCCAGGGCACTGGCGGGAGACCCGGGGGACGAGCGGGAGTATCCGATGTACCCGGCCGACCTGGCTTCGCCCTATCTGGACCGCTTCTCCGCCGCGGCCGCCCAGCGGTACCAAGCACTCGGAATCGAGCGCGACGACCCCGACCGGCCCGTGAAGATCGCCGCCTTGAACTCGGGGGCGTTCGGGGCACCGGTCGTGCTGTTCTGCTACCTCGACCGGACGATGGGGCCCGGACAGTGGGGGGACGCGGGGATGTACTTGCAGACGGTCATGCTGTTGCTGAGGGCGGAAGGATTGCACAGCTGCCCCCAGGTGATGTGGACGATGTATCGCAAGACCGTCAGCCAGCTGGTCGGACCCGATGACAGGCTCGCACTGTTCTGCGGTGTCGCAGTGGGGTACGAGAAGGAAGGCGTGCCACCGCTGCGTACCGGGCGGGCGGACATGGCAGAAACGGTGAGCTTCATCGGAGTGTGACCGCCAAGCGGTTCCGGGCCGTCCACGCGGACGGCCCGGAACCGGCGAAGACCTCCCAGTCAGACGATCTACAGTCCAGACTGCCGCCCGCCACCAGCACGAGCTCTCCGGAACGGAGTCACACCAGCCCCTCCCACCTGCCAACACTCACAACGAACTTCATCCTGAAATGATCAGCTATAGACCGTCTCCCACGGGCCGAAACGCTCCGGCAGGTCCCGCCACTGCACACCGGTCCGCACCCGGTAGAGGACTCCGTTGATCACCCGCCGGTGATCACTCCACCGGCCTCCAGGCACACCACCACGAGGCAGGAACGACTCCAGCCGGTCCCACTTTGCATTCGTCAGATCCCCACGGCCCATAGAACCGTTCTGACCCCAACACCCCACCCCTGTCCGGAGATCCGAGAAACAGGCCCTGGCAGCGATCACCACCTGGCTGTGAGACTCCCTGCACTCGCGTGACCATCGTCGCCCCGTTCACGCGTCCCACGCCCTCCTTGGGATTTGTCTATTGTGGTGTCATGCGAGCATCGGATGGTTCGGTTGATTGGCTTGAGGACTTCATCACTGCGTGGCACGGCCCACGTCAACCGAGCTATGGCCTGACCGAGACGGAACTACCCGAGTTCCTCCCAGTGCCGCTCCAACGCCTGTATCGTCATGCCGGACGCTGGCCCGGCCCGAATCCGGAGGAGCACTTGCCGGACTCGCCCGGGATCTTCCAACAACAAGATGTGCTCGTACGCGCCGAGGCCCTGAGCCTTCACGATGGAACGGTCGAGTTCCTCAGCGAGAACCAGGACAGCTGGACATGTCGTGTTACAGCCGCCAGTCCAGCGGCACCCGTCGTGCTGAGCAACGCCCACTGGATGTGGGACGACGGCTCGGAAGACGAGTACACCCCGCTGACACCATCTCTCGAACACTTCCTTACGAGCTTCGTGCTCCAAGAAACGGTCTTCGGATGCCGCAACCTCGCCACCACCAGCGAGCCGGCGGCCCTGCCCAACCAGTCAATCCCGCTCTGGCTGGACGGCTGGTACGTCTTCGAAGAACCCAGCCACAGCTTCTGGAGCGTTGACTCCGCCCTTGTCGCCGACATCAGTGGAACCCGCTGGGTTGGCTGGAACGGTCCAGACGCGCCCTCAGCTGAGCTCGGCAAGCTGCAAATGATCCGAAGCTAAGGGTTGTCCCGTAATCCCTGGCGGGCGCGCGACGACAGCTACAGCACCTCGCTGCGTTGTCGGAACGTCCGAATACATCCAGTATGCGGACGCCCCTCCGCCTTGCGATGCACCGCATCTGACGCCGCGCGCTGATCCACCGGGGATTACGGGACAGCCCTTAGCCCGCACCGTTCGGGAAGGGGCCGTCGGAAAAGGACCCGGGCCACGGGCACCTCGTCGGCGGCCTACTTCACTCCACAGCTGGCGCGAGGCACGGGCTGATCGCCGGGTTCCACGACCGGCTGCATGGCCGGGTCCGCCAGGAGGCGGGGCGGGATGCGGCGCCGACGCTCGGCGTGATCGACTCGCAGTCGGTCAAGGCGGACGCCGTGGTCGGCGCCGACAGCCGCGGCTTCGACGGCGGGAAGCTGATCAACGGGCGCAAGCGGCATGTCGTGGTCGACACTCTCGGCCTGCTGCTGGGCGTGATGGTCACGAGCGCGGACATCGGTGACCGCGCCGCCGCGAAGGTGCTGCTTGAGTGAGTGGCCGACGCCCACCACCGGCTGGAACGGCGTCGGCGCCTGCCGCGACCTTGTCGAAACGGGGCGGTGCCGAAGGCATTGTCGTGGACAGGGACGGCGAGCACCACCGGAGTGGACGCACCACAGAAAGTTTCCCCTATCCAACACCGCTTGTTACGCAAGGGATTGACGGGAGGCCGGATACATTCTACGTTCCGCGTCAAGTGAACGGTCACTCTGATCCATGACCGGACGGGACATCGAACGCAAAGGATCGATTCACTATGGATCGCCCCAATCCCCACACCACCCGCCGCCAAATCCTGGCCCTGGGTGGAGGGGCAGCTCTTGCCCTCGGCCTGGGGGTTGCACCTCAGCAGGCCGCAGCCGCCCGCCGCCCGGGTGCCCCCTCGCTCACCGCCGCCAACCCGACGACTCCACAAGCTCTCTCGCCCACCGGCCTCACCACCCCACTCAGCGCCACAACCTCCTGGACCGGAAACACCTTCTCCGGCGCATCCCAGTGGGTGCAGGACTTCGTCTTCAATATCGCCGTCTCCCCTGATGGCTCCGTATACACCGTCAGCTTCTGGGACGAGGCCCATCAGTACGCCGGGATCTACAAGGACGCCAAGGTCATCGGCAACTGCAGTGGCGCCAACGGCGACGCCGTGGCCTACGGCGGCCAGTACGCCTACCTCACCGTCGGCAATGGCCTCACCCGATTCACCGCCGCCGGCGCCGCCACCTCTCTCGTTTTCAACGTCGGCAGTCCCCCGGCCGCCGCCGCGGCCTCCGCCACCCAGGTCGTCGCCACGGACCGGGTGAATAACCAGGTCAAGGTCTTCGACGCCGCCACCGGTACGCTCCAGCACAGCTGGGCCGTCAACCAGCCCGGCGCCGTCGCGCTCGCCGCCAACGGCGACATCTGGGTGGTCTCCAACATCACCCGAGACCCCGGCGACGCCCATTTCTGGCAGGTCGACACCACCAAACCCGCCCGCGTTCTCCGGTTCTCCAACACCGGCTCAGCACTGCCAGGCACCATCACCGGCCCCTCATCCGCATGGATCCCCACATCGCTGGCGATCGACCACAATGACAACCTCCTGGTCGGCGACAACGGCCCGCTTCGGCAGGTGCACCGCTACGGCACCCTGACCACCGGCAGCCCCAGGCTGGTGAGCAGCTTCGGCAAGGCCGGCGGCATCGGGGCCGGTACTCCTGGCGACGCCACCGACCCACAGAAGCTCTTCGGCATCGTCGGCGTGGGCTCCGACGCCCAGGGCAATCTCTATGTCGCACTCAACGAGTTCGGCGTGTGGCTCCGAAAGTTCGACCCCACCGGAAAGCTGGTGTGGCAGCTCGAGGGTGCCGGCTTTGTGGTGACTGCGGACACCGACCCGGCCAGCGACGGGCTGGACGTCTACACCACCCAGAACCACTACCGGATCGACCCGGCCAAGCCGCCCGGGCAGGACGCCACCTGGGTCGGCCACACCCTGGACTCGGTGAAGTACCCGCAGGACTGCCGGCTGTTCCTCACCGACCACCACCACAACTCAACCTCGCCGTACCTACGGCGCATGAACAACCAGCTGTACATGTACATCACCGGCATGTACTCCGGACATCTGCTGATCTACCGCTTCGACGGCGAGATCGCCAAGCCCTCCGGCGCAATCTTCAAGAAACCGTGGACGGACGCCCCCGGCTGGCCCCCGAACCAGCCCGCCCAGGGCGAGTGGATCTGGCGGGACACCAGCGGCAACGGTGCCTTCGAGGCGGGCGAGTTCACCACGCCCGGTACCGGCAAAAACGCCCCCAGCAACTGCTGGGTCTGGTTCGTCGACGACAAACTCAACCTCTGGGAGGGCGGCGACCGCAACCTCCGCTACTTCCCCATCCAGGGCTTCGACTCACAGGCGAACCCGATCTACACCTACGCCAGCATGAAGACAGTGCCGCTTCCGGCCCCGTTCACCGTCGTCCGACGGCTGCATTACGACGTGGCCTCTGACGTCATGTACATGTCCGGATATACCGCGGACGACGTCTTCGACAACGCCCATTGGAAGGAGGCCGGAAAGGTCCTGACCCGCTACGACAAGTGGAGCGCGGGCAACCCCACCCCCACATGGAGCATCAAGCTCCCTTGGGACACCACTGTCGACCCCGTTCTCACCCCGGGCAGCCTCGCCTGGGCCGGTGACTACATCTTCATGTCCGGCATCGCCACCCGCGGCCAGGTCTGGGTCTTCAAGGCCAAGGACGGCTCCGCCGTGGGCACCTGGCAGCCCGGCAGCAACGTCGGCGGAGTCAACCAAACAGGCTGGGTCGACATCCCTTACGGCATGAACGCGACCAAGCGCTCCAACGGCGAGTACATCATCAACCTCGAGGACGACCAGTGGAACAAGGTGCTGTTGTACCGCTGGAAGCCCTGACCGGGCAGCAGCCCGGACGTGCGGGAGAGCTTCTTCGCCTCCCCGATCCTGACCACCGGACGGGCGACGAAGAAGCCTCCTCGGGGGCACAAGGTTGCAGCAGACCATGCACTGGTGCAGCTACGGCACGGTGCGGTGTCGGCGGGCAGCAATTCCGCCGGCCCCAGCCCACGGAAGCACCGTGCCAGTGGTCGGTCGGCCGGTGGCCAAGGTCCGTGAGCTGCTCGGCAGGGTCCCGGTTGCCTCGGACGAGACCCGGCATCTCACGGGCGCTTGGAACCTACGGTCACAACACTTCGAGCGCGATCCGAAAGCGGGCCGGGGCGGCCGCAAGGTGGTAACGCGGCTGGACGCCCGGCCCACAGGAACCGCTGCCGATTCCGTGCTGCTCGTGGTCCAGGTTGATGTGAATCCGGTCATCGGGCCGCAGATCGGAGACGTGCCGGGCTGCTTCGAGAGCCGCGGTGCTCCAGGGTCACACGGTCAGGTCGAACCACGGATCGCCGGTGATCTCAAGGCCGCCCGGCAGGGCATGAGATCGGCTCAGTCGCGCCCGTCGCACGTGCCTGCGATTCCCGTTCCCCTGCGGGCGCACATATGGTGTTTGCAATTCGCCGACCGTGCCTTCATACCGTCCCAACCGTACTGCAGTACAGCTGTCTTGGTATGCCTCGCCCGGTCCGAGACCGAACCAGGCCACATGCTCAAACTCGGTCGGCAAGGTCCTGGTCAGGCCCAGCCGGGGCAATGGCCAGGGCCACGGACGGCTGGGGCGAGCGTCGAGCGTGAGCCGGAGCCGCTGGGGGTTCTCCTTGTCCGCTGTCCACAGGTAATCCGCGAACAACCCGACATCCGTCCCTGCCGGAGACAGCAGGGTGCGCACGGTGAGGCCACCGGCTTCGGTATCGATGCCGAGCACCTTGTGTCGCATTCGGTGCAGGCCGGCCTGGCGCCATAGATCCTCCAGCGAGGTATTTTCCGTGATCCAGCCACGGTCGTTGTCGATCGGGGTACGCCAGACGTCAGCCCGGGGGCCGTCCAGCTCAAAGTCACCGATGCGCCGCAGACTTCCGGTCGATGCGTCGAAGGCTGCCGCCCCCAGCGCGATGCTCAAGCCGTCCTTGCGGGGTGAATGCGGTGCAGCCCGTTGCCGCCGGGCGGTTTCGCGTGCTGCGGCCGAAACCTTCATGCAGGCTTGTGTCCAGGCGACCACGTGACCGGCATCGGCCCACGCTTCCGCAGTGGCAAGGGTGGCCTCCAACGTCAGGACATACTCGCCGGCGCCCACCGAGGCCATCGTCTTCACGACCGTCTCCGGCCATTCGAGGCGTTGCTGCCCGCCCGGGTCGACAGAGGGCGCGGACAGCGGTCCGTGTGCCAGGTGCTCTCCGTCGGGCACTGTCACGTTGGCTGACCGGTTGGGATGATCTTCTGGTTGGTCGTGCCGGGAGGGGTGGTCCGTGGACAGCGCGCCGCCGTCGTACAAGGGGCACCGGTACCCGGTGGAGATCATCGCGCACTGTGTGTGGCTGTACTTCCGCTTCCCGCCGTCGTTCCGCGAGGTTGTCGTTCCGGGAGGTCGAGGAGCTGATGCTCGAGCGCGGTGTGCTCGTCTCCCACGAGACCGTCCGCCGCTGGTGTACGAAGTTCGGGCAGGCCTACGCCAACGGCCTGCGCCGCCGACGTGTGCAGCCGGGCGACAAGGGGCACCTGGACAAGGTCTTCCTCAGGATCAACGGAGAGCAGACGTACCTCTGGCGTGCAGTCGACCAGGACGGCAACGTGCTCGACATCCTGGTACAGAACCGGCGGGACACCGCTGCGGCCAGGCGGTTCTTCCGCACACTGCTCAAGACGACCCGCACGGTGCCCAGGGTGGTCGTCACCGACAAGCTCCGCTCTACGGCGCGGCCCACCGCGAGGTGATGCCCTCCGTCGAGCACCGTGCCCACCAGGGCCTGAACAACCGGGCCGAGAACAGCCACCAGCCCACCCGACAGCGCGAACGCGCCATGAAAGGCTTCCGCTCCGCCGGCAGAGCCCAGCAGTTCCTGGCCGCGTTCAGCGGCATCCCACCCCACTTCCGGCCCCGCCGCCACCTGATGACCGCCCCCGAATACCGCACCGAGATGACCACCCGCTTCGCCATCCGGGACCAGGCCACCGCCGCCGCCGGCCTGCCCGCCAAAGCCTGAGCACGGAGCCGGAACCCGGCCCCACCACACCCGACACACCGTCAGGCACGCACACACTCAACAACGTGACAGCGCCCCAGGTGGAATAGGCTGGTGCGCGGGCCTCGTCGGGCACCGGCAGTGCGTCGGTGGGGGCCAGCCAATCCGCGAGCGAGCGCACGACGGCCGCCGCCGGCCGTCGACGTGGCCGCGCGACCCGTATGCGGCAGTCGGCATCCGCGGTGTCGATCGCCAGCCAGACACCGAAGCGTGCTCGCGCCTCGGAGACTCCGTAGCGGATGCGTACCGCTGCACCCGGTGCCCGCGCGGCGAAGGCCAGAAGTGAGGCTCCTGTGCTGTCGTAGAGGCAGCCGAGCGGTGTGGTGCCGAGGTCGCTGAGCCACTGCCAGTCCCCGGTCCAGTCGGCCGGCAGTTGCCGATCCCAGGCGCAGGCGGGGTGCCAGTAGCCCACAACGTCACCGAGTGGCACATCGATGCGTACCATCGTCGTCTCGGATGTGGTGGTCCGGACGTGCACAGATGTGCCGTCCCTGTCCTGTTCGGCATGGAGTGCGGGAGCACCGGTCAGCAGCGTGATCACAGCTCCAGGAACCTGGATCGTCTGTCCGTCGGCCCACAGTGAAACGTCCGCCATCGTCGGATCCCTTCGATCCTCGGGGACAACGCGGTGAACCGTAGCGATGTGAGACATCGTTGTCTAGAGATCGCGCACGGCAAGGTCGGGCGTGGGACCGGGGTCGTCAATTTCCGTTGTGCGCCCTACTGTTGGACGGCACGAGCCACCGCGCACGCCAACTCGTACAGTGAACTCAGGTACTGCGTTCCACCAGCGCCGTCGGCAGGATGACGGTCTTCGGCCGTGACGTGTCGCCGTGGATTCGCGCGAACAGCAGCTCCGCACCGGTCCGGCCGAGCTCGTACGCATCGTAGGTGACCAGGGTGAGCGGCCGGGGCATGAGCGACGCGGTCTCGAAGTCGTCGAAGCCCACCAGAACCGTGTCGCCCCCATGCCGATTCAGCGCACTCAACGCACCCAACGTCAGACGGTTGTTGAGCGCGAACAACGCGGTCGGCGGCCGAGTCGAAGTCAGCATCTCCACGACCGCCTTCTCGGTGTCCTCGATGGTGTGCAGCCCGAACTGGACCAGGTCCGGGCGGTAAGGGACACCCGCCTCCTCCAGGGCTGCCTCTGCGGCGCCGAGGCGCTCGCGCATGGTGTGGATGCTCAGCCAGTCCGACAGCACCCCGATGCGCTCATGCCCTTGGGTCAGCAGGGCTTCGATGGCGCTGCGTGCGCCCTGGGCGTTGTCGATGAGCACGGTGTCGGCCCGGAGATTCACCGGCGGGCGGTCCAGGAACACGGCTGGGGTGCCGAGGTCGATCTCGGCGCGCAGATACCGGTGATCGGAGCCCGCCGGCACCACGAGAAGCCCGTCGACACGCCGGTCGCACATTCCGAGCAGTAGCCGACGCTCGCGCTCGGCGTCCTCTTCGGAGCTGGCGGTGATGAGCATCGAATCGTGTTCGAGCGCGCACCGTGCCGCCCCGGCGGCTATGGCCGAGTAGAAGGGGTTGGCCAGGTCCTCGATGAGCAGTCCCACCGTGGCGGAGGTCGAGCCGGCCCGCAGACTGCGCGCCATACCGTTGCGCCGGAATCCCAGCTCGGACACGGCGGCCATCACCCGCTCGGCCAGCTCGGGGTCGACGGTGGGCACCTGGTTGACCACACGCGAGACGGTCTTGAGGCTGACCCCGGCAACGCGGGCGACATCCGTCATGGTCGGCCGGTGGGAACCGGCATCCTTCCGGCCGGCTGAGCTCATCGGTCGGTCAACTCCCCTCGGGGCGGCACGCTGTCACGTGTCGTGACGGTACCTACGTTGCCTCGTCCAGGCCAATCACCTCGCACGCCGTACGCCCCGGACAGAGAGAGCAGCCGGCCACCAGGGCCGTCGCGTCCGCAGGGAGGCGGGCGTGCGGGCCGGCCGTGGCGGCCGTGGCGGCCGTCTGCAGCAGGTGGCCGGCTGAAACCCCACCGGTGCCGCAAGCGCCGCTACGGGCGCCACCAGTACAACGGCACCTGGGGCCTTTTTCCACATTGACGAAGTGCTCCCCGTCCGAGCGCTTGAGTTCCGGTTGTCTTGCGCCTTGCGCAGACACTGTCCTTCCACGGCCAGGCCCTTGGTCGGGCGCGGGAGAGCGCCCTGTGCCGGTCGACTTGACTCGTTGAGAGGTGAGTGAGCGTTCACGTGACAATGATCGAAAGTAAGGGGGCCGCGCGGAAGTGTCAACATTCCGGAAGCACGCGATCCCGAAAGGGCGCAGTTTAAGCTGCATCAAGGTCGAGTGAACGTTCACGAAGAGCGAGGTAAACAATGGCAGTCCGTCCGACTATGCGCACCGTCGCGGCCGAGGCCGGAGTGTCGCATCAAACGGTGTCCCGGGTGGTCAATGGCGACCCGACCGTCACGGATGCTGTCCGTCGCAGGGTGGAAGCAGCGATGACCGCGCTCGACTACCGGCCGAGCGCGGGTGCCCGCGCCCTCGTGCGCGGCCGCACCGAGGTGATCGGCATCGTGATCCCCCATGAGCCCGGATTCACGTTCTCCAACGACCATCTCCTCCGGCTGATCGGCGGCGCGCAGGCGCAACTGACCGCCCGCGACTACGGGTTGCTGATCTCGACTGTCAGTACACCGGGCGATGCCACGTCGGCGTTCCGCCCCTTCACCCGGCGAAGGCAGGTGGACGGACTGCTCATCGAGATGGGCGCAGGGCAGAGTGCGCTGCCGACCATGCGCGACGCCGGCCATCCGATGGTGGCCATTGGCCACACAACCGCAGTTGTCCCGTCGGTCCACCCTGACGACGAGGGCGGGGCATACGCGGTGACCCAGCATCTCCTCGCGCTCGGCCACCGGCGTATCGGGGTGATCGCCGGGCCGTCGGACGATCAGTTGGCGGTCCAGGCAAGGCAGCGGGGTCTTCGCCGGGCCCTGGCCGATGCTCGGGCCGGGCTGCCGAAGGAGCTCGTGGTCTCGGGGGACTTCACCCCTGAGTCCGGACATCGGGCGGCGGAGCACCTGATGACCCGGGATGATCCGCCGACGGCGCTGCTCGCCCTGAATGACGCCATGGCCTTCGGTGCGATGCGCTGGCTTCGTGCGCGCGGCTGCGCAGTGCCCGACGACGTCTCGGTCTCCGGGTTCGACGACACCGCTGCTGCGGCGCTGGTCGATCCGCCGCTCACCACCGTCGCCCTGGAGAGCACGGATCTGGGCCGACGCGCGGCCCAGGTTCTGCTCGACATGCTGGACGGCCGCGCGGACATGGCCCGCGAGACCATCGTTCCGAGCAAGCTCGTCGTACGAAAATCGACGGCGCCGCCGGGCCACCGCTGAGCATTTCCGTCAGTTACGTCGTGCGGCCAGTCGGTGCCCTCCGCGGAGGGCACCGACTGGCCACTACGCGTGCTCATCCCGCGAACCAGGTGGGCGAGAGGCCGGCAGCTCCCGGCTGCCGCACGGCGAAAACCGATCCATCGGGAGCGTCCGGGGCGACTTCGAGGCCATCACGTGCCGAGGTGACATACAGGGCATCGAGGCTAGGGCCGCCGAATGCGCATGAGGATGGCTGATGGACGGGCATGGGAATCTGCTGGAGCACGTCCCCTTCCGGTGAGATCCGCACCACGCTGTCACCGCCCCAGAGCGCCACCCAGAGGCATCCTGTCGTATCGACGGTGAGTCCGTCCGGCAACCCCGCCTTGGCAGGTATCCGAATGAGTACGCGTCGACGGCTGATGCGCGGCTCGGCGGAGTCGGTGTCGAAGGCGCAGATCTCGCCGGTCATCGAGTCGGCCAGATAGAAGGTGCGGCCGTCGGGACTCCAGTCGAGCCCATTGGGCAGCGTCATTCCCTCCAGGACGACACGGGTCGTCCAATCGGGCAGCAGGACGTGGAGAGCACCCTTGCCGGGCTGGAAATCGAGTGTCGTGCTACCTGCCCAGAACCATCCGCGGCGATCGCACTTGGCGTCGTTCATGCGCTCGCCGAACGGCAGGATCGCGCGGCGCATGGTCATCGATCCGTCGGAGTGGACGGTGGCGAATCCCTCCGCCGTCGCAGCGACAAAGCCCCCGCCGTGGCGGGGCACCGCCGCGCCCACGGACGTGGGCAGCTCAAGACGAGCGGTCCGGCCGGTGACCGGGTCGCTGCTGTGAATGTGTCCCGCCGGGATATCGACCCAGTGCAGCCGCCCGGCCGCGGCGTCCCATACCGGCCCCTCCCCCACGGCGGCCCGGCCGGGAATCACGATCTCGGGGGTCATTCGGGCAGCACCACTGCGGCCTTGGACAACAGACCACCGTCGACAGGGAGCGAAATGCCGGTGATGAAGGTGGCCCGGTCGCTCGCCAGGAAGGCGATGGCCTCGGCCACTTCCTCGGGGCGGGCCACCCGCCCCAGGGGATGCATCCGGCCCCAGGACTCGACGACGCCCTGTGCCGCCTCGTCACTGCCGTCACTGAACTCGCGGGCCGAGGCCCGGAGCATCGGTGTGTCCACGGATGCGGGACAGACAGCGTTGGCCCGGACACCGTGCCTGGCCTCGTCGACCGCGATGGACCGGGCGAGCGCGTTGAGTGCTCCCTTGCTGGTGGTGTAGGCAGCGACCGATGCCTGCGTGACGAAGGCCTGGATCGACGAGACGAGGACGATCGCGCCCGCGCCGCGGGATCGAAGGTGCGGCAGGGCATGCTTCACCGGATGGAAGGCGCCGGTCACATTGACCTCGAACACCTTGTTCCACTCCGCTGCCGTGGTCTCCGCGACATCGCCATAGCGCTGGATGCCGGCGGCGGTGACCAGAATGTCGAGCCCGCCATGGGTGGCGACAACATGCTTGATGAGCTGCGCGGTTGCGGCCTCGTCGGTGACGTCGGTCTCGACCTGCTCCACACCGGTCGGTAGCGGCTCGGCACCGCGCTCCGGTGGAATACCGGCCGCGACAACGGTGGCACCGCGTGCCGTCAGCAGGCGGACCGTCGCGAGTCCGATGCCGCTCAATCCACCGGTGACGATGGCGACTTTACCCTCGAACTCTGCCACGGTTCTCTCCCTACCATGTGCCGAACGGGCCTCGCACCAGAACATGGCGCGCAGGTGAAGCAAGGAAGGCCACTCCACCGCGAGGGTCTGGTGAGACGACGGCCCGAGTGGGGCCGGGCACACTCTAAACAACGTTGTCTCGACCCGCTAGTCTGTCATCGTCACGCACGCAACGGTGACGCCTGCGGCGCTCCCCAGGCATTTCGGGTGGCCACTCCCTCACTCGCTCCGGGACCGCCTCCGATGGCGACTTCATTGCCTTTCATGCTCTTTTGTTCCCTGCTCGGTGAGGAGACGTACTCGTGACGGCACAGTGGATTCGATGGCCCGCCAACGTCGTGGCCCGGTTCGGCGGCGAGCCGGTGGCCTTCGGAGGCGATTACAACCCCGAGCAGTGGGACGAGTGCATCTGGGTCGAGGATGTCCGGCTGATGCGCGAGGCCGGGGTCAGTCTCGTCACCGTGGGCGTCTTCGCCTGGTCAGCGCTGCAACCAGCGCCGGGTTACTGGGACTTCGACTGGCTGGACCGTGTCCTCGATCTGCTGCATAGGCACGACATCGCCGTCGATCTCGCCACAGCCACCGCATCCCCGCCGCCCTGGCTCACCTCCCGGCATCCCGAAATTCTTCCCGTCGACCGGGACGGTCGCACGATGTCTCAGGGCGGGCGCCAGGCCTGGTCGCCGTCGTCAAGGATCTTCAGGGAATGCGCGCTCACTCTCGTGGAGACCATGGCGACCCGATACCGCGACCACCCGGCTCTCGCCCTGTGGCATGTCTCCAATGAACTCGGGGGGCACAACTCACGCTGCTACAGCGAAGCGAGTGCGGAAGCCTTCCGGCGCTGGCTGCGGGAGAGGTACGGAGACTCGCTCGACGCGCTCAATGCGGCCTGGGCCACGCGTGTATGGAGCCAGTCCTACTCTGCGTGGGAGGAAATCCAGCCCCCTCGGCTGACGTTCACCGACTCCAACCCCACCCAGGTCCTGGACTTCGATCGGTTCAGCTCCGATCAGCTGCAGGAGCAGCTGCGGGCGGAACGCGCCGTGCTGCGGCGCATCACCCCGGATGTGCCGGTCACGACGAATCTGGTGCTCTTCGATGCCGGCAAGAACATGGCCTACAGCTCCTGGACAGGCGACATGGACCTCGTCTCCAGCGACCATTACCTTCGGCCGACGTCCGACGCCATTGCCGAACTCTCCTTTTCCGCCGACCGGGCTCGCGGCCTGGCCAAGGGCTCGCCCTGGCTGCTGATGGAGACAGCCACCGGCGCCACCAGCTGGCGTCCCGTCAACCCTGCCAAGCGTCCGGGCCAGCTGCGGCGGGACACCTTCACGCACCTCGCCCGGGGAGCGGACGGAATCTGCTTCTTCCAGTGGCGGGCCGCCCGGGCGGGCGCCGAGCGGTACCACTCGGCGATGCTCCCGCACGCGGGGGCCGACAGCCGCAAGTTCCGGGAGGTTGCAGCCCTGGGCACCGAGCTCGCGGCCTGCGCCGAAGTGCTGGGCAGTCAGGTGGCTGCGGACTGCGCCCTCCTCTTCGACGAGGAGGCGTGGTGGGCAGCCGAGCGGGACTCCCATCCGCACAACGGACTGTCCTACACAGAGACCGCCCTGAGCTGGTATCAGAGTCTGCGGGATGCGGGCCTCACAGTCGATGTCGTTCCACCGGCGGCAGACCTGTCGCGCTATCGGCTGATAGTCGTCCCGCTGCTCTACCTCGTCTCCGATCAGGACGCGGATTCCCTTGCCGCAGCTGCCCACGCGGGAGCGACCGTACTGGTCACCTACTTCTCCGGCATCGTCGACCCGCTCGACCGGGTGCGACTCGGCGGGTACCCCGGGGCGTTCCGCGATCTGCTGGGCGTACGGGTGGAAGAGTTCGCTCCGCTGACGGAGACAGAGTCGGTGGGTGTCGACGGGGTGACCGGGGCGACGCGGGTGTCGACCTGGCACGAGCAGATCGATCTCACGGACGCCACCGCCGAGGCCTGGTACACGGACGGCGACTTCACCGGCGAAGCGGCCATCACCCGTGCACCACGGGGATCCGGCGAGGCATGGTACGTCGGTGTGGAGCTTGAGCCCGACGCCCGCTCACAGCTGGTCACCGCACTCGTCGAGCGCTCCGGGGCAACGATCGCATCGCCCGGTCAGGAGCTGGACGTGGTCACTCGCTCCACGGCGGAGCACCGCTACGTCTTCCTCATCAACCATGGCGCCGGCGAAGCAACATTCACCGGCGCGGGGACCGACTTGCTGGACGGATCGCTCCACGAGGACGAGGTGAAGGTCCCCGGAGGGGGCGTACGCGTCCTCAAGCAGGTTCGCTGAGCCGGTGACCGCTCCGCTCCGGGTCCTCACCAGCTTCCCCTTGCCCTCGTTGCCGACGCAGTCGACGAGCTGCGTCCTCACGGGTCCGGGACGCTACGTGCCGTACGACGGAGCGGTCCCTGACCGGTGACCGAGCGATGCCGGTCGGGCTCATGGAGCAGGGCATTCCGTCCTGCGCGGCTACCACGCCGGATCTCGACCGCTCGTGCTGCGTGACGACTCGGCCGCAGGCGACGGCTACGGGCAGCGGTCAACGGTCCTGGTGGGGCCCGCAGGCAGCGACTTCCGCACGACAGGACAGGGGCTCCGGCAGCTGGCATTCCCGTTGCGCGGTGCCCCTGTCCTGTCGTGGTCGCTCAGGCCTCCACCGGCGAGCGACTCAGCGTCGGCGCCCCGCCTCGAGTCTCCGGATCATCGAGGCCCAGACCGTTGAGAACGCCCTGCAGATATCCGATCGCGTGCGCCCTGCCTCGGCTGCAGTACGCCTCGGAGGAGATGTCCCCCCATGTGTCGATGTCACCGATCATGGCTGGAACGTGGTCGTCGATGAGGAACCCGTCGAAGCCGGATTCTTCCAGGCGCCGGATCACCCGCGCCGGATTGAAGTTTCCCTCGCCCAGGAAGCACTCGCGAAAGCTCGGCACGGTTCCGCTGACGTCCCGGAAATGGACGTAGAAGATAGCCGGCCCGAGCAGATCGATGACCTCGTTGACGCTCTCCTCGCCGGCCATCTCCGACACGGTTCCGAGGCACAGATTCAGCCCCCAGGACGCGCTGTTCCCGGCCTGCTGACGGGCCTGTGCGATGGCGGACGGGGAGGTGAAGATCCGTGCGATGCCGCCCAGCGGTTCCTGGGTCGGCGGATCATCGGGGTGCAGCGCCAACCGCACGCCGACCTCCTCCGCCACGGGCAGCACTGCGTCAAGAAAGTACTGGTGGTTCGCCCACATCCGGTCAGCTGTGATCGGCTCGTCCGCAGGCTGGTCGGGCGTCAGCCGATAGCCGGCGAGAGCGTTGCCACGGGAGACGTCGGCCAGATCGAACGCGCTGACCTTGGCGCCTCCGCGCCCCTGCGCCGACATGTCTGTACGCCACACATAGGTGGCCAGGAAGTTGTAGCCGAGAAGGTCGATTCCCACCGCGGCCAGGTTGCGGATCGTCTTCTGATAGTTCTCGATCTGTTCGTCGCGTCCCGGCAGCCCTCGCTGGATCTTCCAGAAGTGAGCCAGGGGGACGTTCTCAAGGCCGTCGATGGCGAGGCCGTCCGCATCGCAGCGCTCACGCAGCGCCTGCAGCTCCGGAAGGCTCCAGAAGCCGCCGTCGCCGGGCAGCAGGTCCGGCGTGTGAAGCTGTACCCCTTTGAGCCCCAGTTGGTGTGCGTAGGTCGCAACCCGTGCGTCGTAGGTGTCGATGTGGCCGAGGGAGAGTCGTATGGTCATGCCTGGCCGACCTGCTGACGCTGGCGGCCCAGCCCGTCGATCTCCAGCTCCATGGTGTCGCCGTCCTTGAGGTAGGGGAATCGTCCGGACAGCGCGACGCCTTCGGGCGTGCCGGTGTTGATGACATCGCCCGGTTCCAGGACCGTGAACTGGCTGAGCTCGTGGATCAGCGTGGCGACATCGAAGACCATGTCCTTGGTGCTGGATGCCTGGCGGGCCTCACCATTGACCCAGGAGCGCAGCCCCAGGGCTTGCGGGGACTCGATGTCGTCCGGGGTGACGAGCCAGGGCCCCAGCGGATTGAACGTCTCGCAGCTCTTTCCCTTGGACCACTGCCCCCCGCTGATCTCCAGTTGCAGAGCGCGCTCGGACACATCGTTGGAGATCGTGTAGCCGGCCACATGAGCCAGCGCGTCCGCAGGAGAGTCGAGATATCGGGCCTTGCGTCCGATCACGACTGCGAGTTCGACCTCCCAGTCCGTCTTGACCGAACCACGGGGCACCAGGACCTCATCGTCGGGGCCCACCACACAGTGCGGGGACTTGTAGAAGACCACAGGCCGGGTCGGCGCGGAAGCACCCGATTCCGCCGCGTGCGCCGCGTAGTTCATGCCGATGCACAGCACGACCCCCGGCCGCGCTATCGGTGATCCGACGCGCTGCCCGGTGACATCGATATCAGGCAGTCCACCTGCCTCGATCGCACCACGCACCCTTTCCAGGCCGTCACTGGCGAGGAAGCGGCCGTCGATTTCATCGGTGAGCCCGGACAGGTCAAGGTGGCGTCCGTCGGGGAGCAGGGCAACGGGCCGTTCGGCCCCGAGTGGGCCGATACGCATGAGCTTCATGATGATCCGTTCAGTGATAGGGCCGGCTAGCCGGCGAGCAGACCGCCGTCGATGACCAGCTCGGTGCCGGTGACGAACGCCGCTGCGTCCGAGGCGAGATAGAGTGCCGCCGCCGCGACCTCCGCCGGAGATCCAAGACGCCCCAGGGGCTGTCGGGCGACGAGCTGGGCACGAGCCCGCGCGGGGTCGTCGGCCGCTTCGAGCAGCCGTCCCACCCAGGGTGAGTCGACCGTGCCCGGACAGATGGAGTTGCAGCGCACCCCGGTACCCGCGTACTGGACGGCGACCTGTCGGGTGTAGGCGATCACCGCGCCCTTGCTGGCGCAGTAGGCTGCGCGATCCTTGAGTCCGACGAGCCCGGCCGCGGAGGCGGTGTTGATGATCGCTCCGTCCTGCTGGGCGAGCATGTGCGGCAGGGCGAACTTGGTGCCGAGGAAAACACCCCGGCTGTTGACAGCGAACGTGCGTTCCCACTCTTCGACGCTGCAGGACAGCGTGTCCGTGCTGGAGGAGGCACCCGCGTTGTTGCACAACACGTGCAGCGCACCCGTCTCGGACGCCGCGCGGGAGACCGCCGCGTGGAAGGAGTCGGGATCGGTGACGTCGACAGTGAGGGCGACACTGCCCTCGGGCACATCGGCAGGATCGAGGTCCGCCGCGTAGACCTTCGCTCCCTCGTCAAGGAACTGCCGCACCATTTCACGGCCGATGCCGGATCCGGCGCCTGTGACGAGAACCGTCCGTCCGGCGAATCTGCTCACGTGGTGTCGTCCTTTCGAGCCGAGCCCGCACCCGATGTGCCTGCAGCAGCCGCCGGGTGAACGGGCTGGTCCTGGGTAGAGCGATGCCCGGGCCGATCACGTCTCGACCGGTTTCATCGCGGTCATTCAGTGAAGTAGTCCGGGTACTGGGTACGGAGCGCCGGTCCTCGATCGAGTGCGCGACGGGCGTGCCGGCTGATGAGATCGCGGCCACCCGCGGCGTCGCCGTTCTCCAGCGCGTCGACGATGAGTCGGTGTTCGTCAATCAACTCGCGCACCGTGGCGGCGTCGGGCTGGGCCAGCCGGCGCAGCCGGTCGAGTTGCAGCTTCATCCGCTGCACGGCCTGCCAGGCTCCCGGGTAACCGCTCAGCGCGAAGATTGCGCTGTGCAGTGCCTCGTCGGCCTCGAAGAACGCGTCGTAGTCCTCCGCGCGATGGCTGTACTCCTGCTGCACAAGCAGGTCGCGCAGAGCCGTGACATCCAAGTCGGGCTTGGTGCACGCCGCTTCGAAAGCCGAGACCTCGAGGCTTTCGCGAACGAATCGTGCCTCTTCCACGTCCCGCAGGCGGATCAGCCCGACCCGCGTGCCCACCTGCGGTACGACGTGGACAAGTCCCGCGTCTGCCAGCCGGGCAATCGCTTCGCGAATCGGTGTCCGGCTGACTTGAAGCTGCTCGGCGATGTCCGTCTCCGACAGGGAGGCCCCAGGAGCAAGCCGTAGTTCACGGATTGCGGAGACCAACACGTCGTAGACGCGATCGGAGGTACGGGTTCGTGTGCGGTCCCTGGTGATCGGCGACAGAGCCCCGACACCGCCGGACCTTGTCTGCTGCTGAATGCTTGCTGGTCGAGAGGGATTCACGTCGGGATCGTTGCACGCCGGATACTTGTATGCAAGTATCCGGCCATTAACCAGCTCGTCGTTGAAGGGAAACAAAGTGTCCACGGGCATGTGCGATCCGTCCCCGTAGGCCACCGTCACCCTTGAGGGTCGCCGGAACATCCGCACCAGTCGGCCTCCCCCTTCGTACTCAGGCGTCTGCGGCCTGGTACACCAGTGGCGCGAGGCCACATTCCCCGTCTCGTCCCTCGGCGAGACCTCTGCCGCGCACCGCCCCGCCCCTCCTTGTCGCCCGTCCAGCAGCCGCCTACACAGCCGACTCGGACGGCCCGACGCCCCGAGACAGAGCACACAGGCAAGGTCGGCACACTCACCTCGCCGTGAGGCCAGCACCGATCCCTCCCTCCACCCACTACGAACCGCGCTGTATTGAGCGAGACTGAGAGGACGTCATGGTCATGCGAAGGACGAGACTCACCGCCGCAGCCATCTTCGCCGCCACCAGCATCATGCTGACCGGGTGCGGCGGCTCCCCGGAAGCAGATTCGAGCGGCCCCGCCGAGATCACCTTCTGGGGCTGGGCCCAGGGGTACAAGGAGTCCGCTGACCTCTGGAACAAGTCGCACCCTGACATCAAGGTCAAGTACGAACAGATCACCGACGGCGGTGCCGGCGGCTACGACAAGCTGCTCACGGCCGCCAAGGCGGGCAAGGCTCCCTGCCTGGCGCAGGTGGGATACGAGACGTTCTCCAGCTTCCTCGCAGCCGGAGCACTGCAGGACGTGAGCAACTACGTCGAGGAGAAGCGGGCCGAATTCCCCGACTGGGTGTGGGGCAACGTCGGTGTCGACGGCAAGGCCTACGGCGTGCCGGTGGACACCGCACCGATGGCGATGTTCTACCGGGCGGACCTGTTCAAGAAGGCCGACATTGCCGTGCCCAGGACATGGGACGAGTTCACGAAGGCCGCGGAGGCCGTGAAGGCCAAGGCCCCTTCCTCACGCATCATGAACCTTCCCACGGACCCCTACCTCTACGCCGGGTTCGCCTGGCAGGAGGGCGCCCGTTGGTTCGACACCAAGAACGATGCCTGGGGTGTCTCGTTCAACAGCGCCGCCAACAGCAAGATCGCCTCCTACTGGCAGGGGCTTTCCGACAAGGGACTCCTCACCTCTCACCCGGCCTTCGACGCGGCGCTGTACTCGGCCTGGAGCAAGGGCGAAGTCTGGGCCGAGGTCGGCCCGGTCTGGTCGGCATCCCTCATTCGCGACAACTCGGCGGGATCCGCGGGCAAGTGGGCCGTGGCGCCCATGCCTCGATGGGGCAACACGGACGCCGTCGGCAACTCGGGCGGATCTGCCACGGCTGTGATGAAGGACTGCGCACGCCCCAAGGAAGCCGCCGAGTTCGCGATGTGGATGTCCACGGACGCCGGCTCCGTGTCGAACCTCATCAAGTCCGCCGCCATCCTGCCGGCATCCAAGTCCGGGCTCGCGAACTCGGCCCTCGACAAGCCGGAGAGCTATTACAGCAACCAGCCCATCTACAAGCTCTTCCGCGACGAGTCGGCCAAGGTGAACCCGGACTGGCGCTGGGGGCCGGTCATGTCGACCTCGGCCCAGGCCCTCGGGGACGGCCTCGGCAGGGTGCCCACCAAGAAGTCGACCTTTCAGAACGCTCTCGACAGTGCCCAGAAGGAGACGGTCTCCACGCTGAAGTCCCAAGGCTTCTCCGTGGCCAAGTAGTACCGCGGCGTGGGCGCGAGCCGCGCGCCCACGCCCGCACCTCCCCTGTTCCTCCCTAGAAAAGGTGACCGTGTCCTCCGTGACGAATCGGCGGCGCCGACTTCACGAGCTTCGTCGAGCCGCGCCGTTCGTACTCCCTTTCCTTCTGCTCTTCGTCGTCGTATATCTGCTGCCCACCGGCTACTCGTTGACGCAGAGCTTCTTCTCCGTCAAGCGCTCCGGCCTCGGTCTCGGTGGCGCGGAAACCACATTCGCGGGCTTCGACAACTACGTCCGTGTGTTCCATGACGGGGACTTTCTCGCCTCCCTCGGGCGGGTGGCGTTCATCGGCGTCATCCAGGTGCCGGTCATGCTGGGCATCGCGCTCGTTCTCGCGCTGCTCCTCGACTCGGCGTCCACGAAGGGCGGCCGCTTCTTCCGGGTCGCCTACTTCATCCCGTACGGGCTGCCCGGTGTGATCGCGGGACTCGTCTGGTCGTTCCTGTACGCGCCGTCGCTGAGCCCCGTCACCCGAGGCCTGGGAGCAATCGGCATCGACTTCGGCTTCGTCACCGACGGCGCCCTGCCCTTCTCCATCGCGAACATCCTGACCTGGGCCTGGACCGGATACAACACGATCCTCCTGTACGCAGCCCTGCAGGCCGTCCCCGAGGAGACCATGGAGGCCGCCGCGCTGGACGGCTGCTCCGGCTGGAGGGCCGCGCTCCTCATCAAGGTCCCGCAGATCCGGCCGGCGCTCCTGCTCACCCTGGTCTTCTCCATCATCGGCACGTTCCAGCTGTACAACGAGCCGGCCACCATGAAATCGGTGGCACCGAACCTGTCGTCCACGTACACACCGATCATGGCCGCGCTGCGGTCCCTGTCGGCCAACGACTTCAACTACGCGGCCACGCAGTCGGTGGTACTCGGCGCGCTGATCTGTGTGCTGTCCGTCGCCGTCTTCCGCGCCTCGGCCAGGAAGGTCGACTGATGACCGCCACCATGCACCCGCCCACGCCCACAACGGCGAAGCCCGCGAAGTCGAGGCCGAGGCGAACGCAGGGCAGCCCGCTGACGACCGTGAACCCGGCCTCGCGGCTGTTCGTGCTGGCCGTGATGACGCTCTTTGCCATCTACTTCCTGCTCCCGGTGTGGTGGCTGATCGTTTCAGCGACCAAGGGCAGCGGGGAGCTGTTCTCCGGCAACGGATTCTGGTTCGGCGAACACTTCGCGCTCTGGGACAACGTCCAGACCTTGTTCCGGGCCCAGGGGGGCATCTACTCGCGCTGGCTGCTCAACTCGCTGCTGTATGCCGTGGGTGGCGGAGTCGTCTCCACACTGCTGGCAGCCATGTGCGGTTACGCTCTGGCGAAGCTCCCGTTCCCCGGGCGCGAGGCGGTCTTCGGCACCGTTCTCGCCGCCGTGCTCCTGCCGGCGCCCGTGCTCGCCGTCCCGCTGTACCTCCTCTTCAGTCACATCGGTGTGATCAACACCTTCTGGTCCGTCTTCATCCCGAGCATCGTCAGCCCCTTCGGCGTGTATCTGAGCCGAATCTACGCGGCGTCGTCGATCCCGGACGCGCTGATCGAGGCCGGGCGCATCGACGGAGCGGGAGAGCTGCGTATCTTCGCCATGGGGATGCGGATCATGGCCCCCGCGATGGTCACCGTCTTCCTGTTCCAGTTCGTGGCGATCTGGACGAACTTCCTCCTTCCCTCGCTCATGCTCGCCGACTCCACGCTCCAGCCCGTGACCGTCGGCCTTGTCGGCTGGCGCGAAATGCAGGGGTATCCCATCGGCTACACCACCGTCGTCACGGGAGCACTGCTGTCAGTCGTGCCGGTCGTGGCCATGTTCGTGTCCTTGCAGTCGTTCTGGAGCAAGGGCCTGGTCACGGGGTCCGTCAAGTAGTCAATCAGTGCCAACGAAGGGATGATCCATGCGAGTCCGGTACGGAACTGTGGCATCTGTGTGCGTCACGGTGCTTCTCGCGGCACAAACCCCTGGCGCCGTCGCCGTCACCGCGGATGACACGCCGGTCAACCTCCTCGCAGCAGACATGGACACCGGGCTCGACAGCGGCACAAGCCCCTTGACCCTGTCCAATGCCTCGTCCGGAGGAACCCAGCAGATCGTGAGTGCCGGTGGTGACACCGCGCTCGAGCTGCGTGACGCCTCCCAGGGAGCGGCTCTCTCCAGCTACTTCTACCACCGCTGGTCCACCAGCACTCTCAAGGACCGCATCAACGCCGTATACAGCGAGCCCGTCGGCAGTCCGGCCCGGCAATTCGTCCTGAAATACGACCTGAAGCGCAGCGCGGCCAGCAACAAAACGGTCAACAAAGACGTCTACGCCCAGATCCAGTTCGGCAACTTCGACGACGTCCTGGTACCGCGCTTCCCCGTCCCTGCCGTGAGCCTCACGAGTACCTCCGCCTACAAGAGCACCTCCGGCTCCCTGGAGCAGGTCGACGACAGCGACATCGCGGAATACCGCTTCACGATCGTGCCGAACGGTGGGAAGCGGCTTGTGTCGACGGTGGAGCTGGGGTTCTCGGTGCGTGTCGACACCGGCGGCACCGACGAGGCGATCACGGTCGACAATCTCGGTGTCTACGAAGCCGGCGAGATAACCGACGACACGCCCCCGACGGCACCGACGTCCCTGGCCGCGGGCACGGTGACCGCGACCAGCGTGCCGCTGCACTGGGAGGGGTCGACCGACAACACCGGCGTGCGCGGCTACGACGTCTTCCGTGACGGGACCAAGGTCGTCTCCGTCAGTGGCTCCTCGACCTCGACGGTCGTCCCCAACCTGATGCCCGCGACCGGCTACGACTTCGCCGTGCAGGCGAGGGACGCGCTCGGCAACGTGAGCCCCATGAGCTCCGCGCTGCACGTCACGACCGGCCCGTACGAGCCCACATCACCCGCCCCCTACCCCGGCACCGTGCAGACGCGCGCCCAGTGGCTGTGGGACAAGACGAAGGCCATGAAGGAAGAGGACGGCGCCACCAACGTGGCGCAGTACACCACTCAGCTCATCGACCACGAGAACGTGGAATCGAACCTCACCAAGCTGGACAACCTCTTCCAGGGGTACGACTACGAGCAGTACAAGAGCGTGGCGAAGATGTACGCCTTCCTCATGGCCGGCGATCAGTTCAGCCCCGCGATGCTGGACCACGTGCGCGGCTATTTCGCCAAGTACGGCTACCAGAAGCTCTCGCAGACGGAGAATCTGCGCATGAGCAACTACGTCACCGGCTATTTGGTCGGTCAGTACCTGCCGGACGTGGTTGACCTCAACGGCAACTCCGGAGCCAAGCTCAAGGAGATCAACAAGGCCAACATCCTGGAAATGGTGGAGGCGGGGGTGAAGCGGGGCTGGGCGGAGTACCAGAGCCCCGAGTACACCATCATGACCTACTTCTGTCTCAACGCCCTCTACCAGTGGTCCGACGACCAGCAGCTGCGCAAGCAGGTAAAGATGGCCATGGACGTGATGTGGTTCGAGTGGGCCAACGACTGGGACAACGGCTACATGATCTCCTCGGAGAGCCGGGCCAAGGGCGACCTGGCGTCCGTCAACGACCCGACCTGGCGCCCCGCCGACCACTCGACGCTCGCCTGGACGTACTTCGGGGCGCATCGCGCTCAGGGTGGCGTGGGCGAGTCGGACAACCCGGCGCCCTCGGCCTACCGTCCGGACCTGGAGTACGCCGGTCTCCTCGCCTGGCCGGGCTCGACCTATGAACCGCCCGAGTCCGCAGTGGAGATCGGCACGAAGACCGACAAGTCCTACACAGCACACAAGACCAACCTGCAGAACTCCAGCGGTCACGCCATGGATGTCTACCGCACGAGCTATGTGCGTCCCACCTGGGGCCTGGGCACCGAGGTCCAGTACCGCCGGGTCGACAACTGGATCGAGGACGCACCCGTCGTTCTGCGCTGGCAGTCGAAGGAGGCAAACCCGCTGTTCCGGCTTTCCGTCGACCAGGGCAACGCCTCGATCGGCGCGTACAACCAGCCTGCCAACCAGCGCGTGATGCAGAACGGCCCGACGGCCGTGGGCGTCTACAAGTCGTCCGGCGACCAGACGTCGAACTACATCAACGCCATGTTCCCCGCCAACGGCTCCATCCAGGAGCGCCGTCAGGTGGATGGCTGGACCGTCGCCTCCACCGGAACGATGTACTTCGCGTACAAGCTGGCCAAGCCCGGAACCTGGTACCACCAGACTCCCAACGACCCACCGAACAAGGTCAAGACGACAACACAGCTGCACCCGACCGCCGGTCTGAGCTACAGCTACGACATCCTGCGCAGCCAGGCCGACACCAACGGGTGGGTACTGGAGACCGCGGATGCGTCCGAGTACTCTGGCCTGGACTCATTCGCGGCAGCGCTGACCAGCGGGACACGCCTGGACACGAACCACTTGGAGGAGTCGAATCCTCGCGTCGTCTATCACAGTCTGCGCGGCAACGATCTCGACATCACCTTCGACTCGGCGGCGCAAGCCCCTGGGAGCGCGCACCTCGTCAACGGCCGGCCCATCGGCTACGACGCTTTCAAGCTGTTCGACACGCCGTGGCTCCAGCAGGACAAACTGGGCTCGATCTTCACGGCCACGGTCGGCGACGAGTCGCTCGTCTACGACTTCGACCACTGGACCGTGACCGCCCGGCGCAACCCGTCGAGTTGACGGCTGCGGATCGGTGACGCAAGCGGCCGGCGCGGTTCCCCTCCCCTCCGCGCCGGCCGCCGGGGCGCACCGCAGGCTTCTCCACTGTCCGAAGTGCATTGGCGTCGTCATCCTCACCTGCTCCATACGTCACCTCGATGACGTCGGACATCCGCAGGCCATCACAGCCGTCTGCGCACGCTGTCTCGCTGTCCGCATCCCCTGCTCATTTCTCGTCATCGTCCGGATCAAGAACGTGAAGTGACACATATGACTCAGCCCACGGCGGATTGCACCGCCCCTTGCGACTACGTCGACCTCATCGCGCGCCTGAACCTCGAAGACAAGATTCATCTCCTCACCGGCGAGACAGCGTTCACACTGCCTGGCAACGACACGATCGGCCTCGCTCCCCTGGCGTTCTCCGACGGTCCGACGGGGGTGCGCGGACTGAACTTCCTGGGCGGGGAGGCCGTCGCGCCCTTCCCCAACGCGATACTCATCGCCGGGTCCTGGGACGAGGAGGTCGCCGCAGAGGTGGGCAGGATGCTCTCCAAGGAGGCCCGGCGCCAGAAGATCCACGTCGTCCTCGGCCCCACGGTCAATCTCCACCGCAGCCCGCTCGGCGGCCGCCTTTTCGAGATGTATTCCGAGGACCCGTACCTCACCGGCCGCACCGCGTCCGCGTATGTACGTGGCATGCAGGGCGGCGGCACGGCCGCGTGCCTCAAGCACCTCGTGGCCAACGAGTCCGGGACCCTGCGCAACTTCATGGACTCCCGTGTCTCCGAGACAGCCCTGCGCGAGGTGTACCTGCTGCCCTTCGAGATGGCGGTCGAGGACGCCGACGCCTGGTCGATGATGGCGGGGTACAACGACATCAACGGAGTTCCCGCCACCGAGCAGAACCACATTCAGAATGAAATCATCATGGGCGAGTGGGGCTGGGACGGGCTCATCATGAGCGACTGGTTCGCCACCAAGCGCACGGTCGAGTCCGCGAACGGCGGCATCGACCTCGTCATGCCCGGCCCGCAAGGCCCTTGGGACGAACGGCTCACCACCGCAGTCCGTCGCCAGGACGTCGCCGAGAAGACCGTCGACGAGCATTTGGCCCGCCTGTTGCTGCTGGCCGACCGCACGGGCGGCCTGGACCGCGACGAGTCGGGCCACCGTCCGTTCGCCGTGGGCATGCCTGCTCCGGACTCGGCCCGGCGTAAGGAGCAGCTCCGCCGCATCGCCACTCGCGGCATGGTGCTCGCCAAGAACAACGGAAGCGTCCTGCCCCTCCCAGAGGAGGGCACCGTGTCGCTCATTGGCCGTCACGGGATGGCGACCCAGACCATGGGCGGCGGCGCCGCCCATGTCAACTCGCCCTACCAAGTCACCGTCGCCGAAGGACTCGCCGAGCGCCTCGGCCACCGCCTGACCGTGGTCGACGGTGTTGCCGTCCGCAACCGCCCCGAACCCGCGGACCCGGGATTCGTCACCGATCCGGTCACGGGCGAGCACGGCGTGCGGGTCACGCTCCTCGCCGCCGACGGCAGACAGTTGGAGAGCCGCCACGAGACCGCAACGGCGATCACGGTCGGCTGGGACGACGAACCGGCCGAGCAGCCCGCTGCCGTGGTTCTCACCGCCGCCCTGGCACATCGCGCCGGGCCGGTTGTCGTGGGCGCCATCGGTGCCGGAAGCTGGGGCATCTCCACCGCCGCGAGCCCGGTCGGTTCCGCCGATCTGCCACTCTCAGGCGTCGACCCCGCGCAATCCATGCTCCGTCCGCCGTTCCTTGTCGAGACGCTTGACCTTCCTGCCGGTGTCACGGTGACCGCAAGGCTCGAACTTGATCCGATCGACTGGCGCAAGGTTCTTACCGGCAACCCGGACCTCGATCTGGCCGAGGAGAGCCACCTCCTCGAGACTGGGTCGTTCGGGTACGTGGCTCTCGTCGCTGAGTCCGTGGCGCGCACCGATGACGCGGCCATCGCCGAGGCCGAGGCCGCCGCTCTCACGGCCGCCACGGCAGTGGTTGTCGTCGGCCTCACCGAAGAGTCCGAGACCGAGGCAACGGACAAGTCCACGCTGGCACTGCCGGGCCGCCAGGACGAACTCGTGCGACGCGTGGCCGCGGTCGCCGAGCGAACGGTCGTCGTCGTCAACGCCGCGGCTCCGGTGCTCATGCCCTGGATCGACGACGTCGACGCCGTACTCGTCGCCGGTCTGCCGGGGCAGGAAGGCGGCCATGCGATCGCGGCGGTGCTCACCGGTGAGACCCAACCCACCGGTCGTCTCGTCACCACCTATCCGGTGGCCGACGGGGCCTGCCCCGCCTGGAACGTCACCCCCGACGACGACTTCGGGCTCGACTACACGGATGGCACCGCGATCGGCCACCGCGGCCATTACGCGGGCCATGCCCCGGCCCCGCTCTTCTGGTTCGGGCACGGCCTCGGTTACGGAGAAGTGGGAGTACCACTCAGCCGGGCTCGTCACCGGCGCCGCTGCCCAGGCCCCGGCACTTGAAGTGGAGCTGGCAAACACGTCGGCCCGCGACTCCCACGAGACCGTCCAGGTGTACTTCGCGCCTGCCGACAGCACGCAACCTGTACGTCTGGCCGGATACACCGGCGTGAACGTGCCTGCGGGAAAGGCCGTCACCGTGACCGTCGCCTGCGACCGACGGCTCTTCCGCCGCTGGGACGAGAATGCGAGCACCTGGGCTCCGCTCATGCGCGGTGAGCTCCTCGTTGCCCGCGGCCTCGGTGACATTCGCGCGCGAGTACCCCTGCTCTGAACTCCGCATCCCTGTCAAGGGGATCACCCCGGGCTTCCGTTCGGAGCCGAAGGGCCGGATCCCCCTCTCCCCATCCGACTCAAGGAGCCTTGATGACCATCCCCCTCAAATCCGGCAGCACCGTCGTGTTCATCGGCGACAGCATCACCGACTGCGGGCGTGATCGCGAGGATCGAGACTCGCTCGGCAACGGGTTCGTGTCACTGGCCGCAGCCCGGTTCACCGCAACCCGTCCCCACACCCCCGTGCGCTTCGTCAATCGCGGCATCAGCGGTGACCGGGCGATCGACCTCCGCGAGCGCTGGTCCCGGGACTGTCTGGCCCTCAAACCCGACGTGGTCTCGGTCCTGGTCGGCATCAACGACGTGTGGCGCCGTTTCGACAGCAACGACCCGACACCTGCTGAGGTGTTCGAGAACCACTACCGGCACGTGCTCGAGCAGACCGCGCAGCACGGGGCACGGTTGATCATGATGGAGCCGTTCCTGCTCCCCGTGACCGAGGATCAGCAGCAGTGGCAACAGGACCTCGGGGAGAAGTCGGCGGTGGTCCGCGTGCTCGCAAAGGAGTTCGCCGCGACGCTCATTCCGACGCAGCGCCTGATGTCCGAGGCCGCCGACTCGACGAGCACTCCGAGCGCACTCGCCGCCGACGGCGTCCACCCGACCCCGGCTGCTTACCCAGGCCTGGCTGGCGACGGTGGCGACGCGGTACGGCGACGGCGGCAGCGCCGAGGAATTCCCCCCACACGGCTAACCGCAACGAGAGTCGATGAACCGAGAGACCATGAATGACCTCCTCACGCTCGAAACGGCCCACCTCAAGGCCCAGGTCGATGTCGGCCGCGGCTCCGATGTCCTTTCCCTCATCCATCGCGACAGCGGCCACGAGTTGCTGTTCTCCACCCCCTGGCGCGACCGTGCCGATGCGGTCCGTGCCGGAACCAGGCAGCCTGCCGCGAGCCCGGAGTCGTTCAGCGGGTGGCTCGAACAGTACCGCGGCGGATGGCAGACGCTGTGCCCGAACGCGGGCGATCCGCGTCTCGTCGCCGGCGCCCCCGTAGGGTTTCACGGCGAGGCGTCGATCGTGCGCTGGGAAGTCCTGTCCACCACCCGATCGAGCGCGCGACTGCGTACCGAACTGTTCTCGGTGCCCGTGACCATCGACCGCGAGGTCGTACTCGACCGCGAGTCAGCGAAACTGTCCGTCACCGATCTGCTCAGTAACACAAGTGACGTTCCGCTGGAGATCGACTGCGTCAGTCACCCCGCGTTCGCGGGTCCGCTGCTGGACGGTGCCAGCCAAATCGACACGGGTGCACGCCGCTTCACCGCTGATCCGATGACCCCCAGCAAACTCGTCGAACCCGGCTCGTCACACGACTGGCCGTTGATCAGGACACCCGACGGATCCGACATCGATCTGCGGTCGGTACCACAACCGGGTGAGCGCAGGGCGTTGCTCGGCTGGTTGTCCGACTTCGACACGCCCTGGGCGAGCATCACGAACCAGGACCTCGGTCTGACGGTCCGGATCGACTGGAACGGTACCCACCAGCCGTACGCCTGGCTGTGGCAGGAGCTGCAGGGCACCGACACGTTCCCTTGGTACGGGCGTGCACGGGTCGTCGCGATCGAACCCGCCTCTTCACCGACCGGGGGCCCGGGACGCCGCAGCGCCCTGCGTCTCGCACCGCGCCAACAAGTGTCTCTGTCCGTCTCCGTGAGCGCTTTCCGATTGCACGCCGACACGAGGTGAGGATCGGATCCCGGTGCGGCCCTCTCCATGCCGACCGCACCGGGATCCCATTGCGGCACCTTCCGCGCGGCGTCGCCCCGCCGCCGTCGGCCACCCTCACGTCACGAAGACGCGGGGACATCGGCAGGAAGACCATCGGCAACAGCCTTCTCCCAGCACATTCCGCGGTCCCCGACCCCGCCACCGGTGAATTCATCTCGGACGCCGAAGTCGCCGAGATATCCGACGGGCACTGTCACGTTGGCTGACCGGGTGGGATGATCTTCTGGTTGGTCGTGCTGGGAGGGGGCGTCCGTGGGCAGTACGCCGCCGTCGTACAGGGGGCACCGGTACCCGGTGGAGAGCATCGCGCACTGTGTGTGGCTGTACTTCCGCTTCCCGCTGTCGTTCCGCGAGGTTGTCGTTCCGGGAGGTCGAGGAGCTGATGCTCGAGCGCGGTGTGCTCGTCTCCCACGAGACCGTCCGCCGCTGGTGCGCGAAGTTCGGCCAGGCCTACGCCAACGGCCTGCGCCGCCGACGACCCCGACCCGGCGACAAGTGACACCTGGACGAGGTCTTCATCAGAATCAACGGAGAGCAGAAGTACCTGTGGCGAGCCGTCGACGCCGACGGCAACGTGCTCGACATCCTGATCCAGAACCGGCGGGACACCGCTGCGGCCAGGCGGTTCTTCCGCACACCGCTCAAGAAGACCCGCACGGTGCCCAGGGTGGTCGTCACCGACAAGCTCCGCTCCTACGGCGCGGCCCACCGCGAGGTGATGCCCTCCGTCGAGCACCGTGCCCACCAGGGCCTGAACAACCGGGCCGAGAACAGTCATCAGCCCACCCGACAGCGCGAACGCGCCATGAAAGGCTTCCGCAGCGTCGGCAAAGCCCAGCAGTTCCTGGCCGCGTTCAGCGGCATCTCACCCCACTTCCGGCCCCGCCGCCACCTGATGACCGCCCCCGAATACCGCACCGAGATGACCACCCGCTTCGCCATCCGGGACCAGGCAACCGCCGCCACCGCCCTGCCTGCCGCGGCCTGAGCACGGAGCCGGAACCCGGCCCCACCACACCCGACACACCGTCAGGCACTCACACTCAACAACGTGACAGCGCCCCTGCAATTGTTCCGCGCCGTGATGGCTCGCCACACCGAGGAGAGCTGGGCTCTGTTCGAGGAGCACATCCTCCCCGGCTGGCGAGTGCACGACCGCCAGGCCGCAGCCGAACTTGACGCGGACTTCCTCCTCCCACAGTGACCGGAGAACCCCGGCGTGGTCCACCACGGTCGGCATCTTCTGCTCACCACACGCCAGGACGCCCTCGTGGGCTGGCGTGACCAGCTTGCCCTGCTCAACCACTACCCTCGCATGACCGCGGTGGTCCTCGACGGCGCGGGCCACAACCCGCAGGTTGAGTGCACACCGGCGGTCCGCGAGCTGATCGGAGGCTGGCTCGACATGCTTCCAAGGTAGCCACGACTCCGTAGACGGTCTGTCATGATCCGCCCCGCTTCGTTGTGGTAGGCCCAGCGGCGCTCTCCCATCCATGTGGCTTCGGTGCCCGTTCCCGCTGTCGCTGCGGGAACGGGCACCCCGCGTTCAGCCGTCTGGCAGTAGCCGTTTGACGTCGGCCTCCAGTGCGACTTCGTCCGTCCAAAGCGGGTTCGCACCAGGGACGGAGCAGGTCAGGGCGGCGAAGGCGCAGGCGTCGGTGACGTCTTGGAGGCTCAGCCGGTCGAGTCGCCCGCCGAGGTGTCCGAGTGCGGCGAGTCGGTGCAGCAGGCCCGCGGTGAAGGAGTCGCCGGCGCCGACGGTGTCAACGACGTTGACGGCCGGCGCCGGGACGGTGGCGCGGAGGCCGTCGAAGGAGGCGAGCGCGCCGCGGCCTCCGAGGGTGATGACGACGAGGCGCGCGCCGGCGGCGTGCCAGGTGTCGCAAGCCTCTTCAGGGCTGGTGCCGGGGAGAAGCAGGGCGAGGTCGTCCTCGCTGAGGCGGAGGATGTCGGTGAGGGCGCACCAGCGGGGGAACCGTTCGCGGTAGGCGGAGGGCGGTACGAGCAGGGGACGGACGTTGGGGTCGATGGATACGGTGACGTGCTCGCGTGCCTTGGCGAGGTGGTTCTCGATGCGGCCGCCTCCGGGTTGGCGTATCAGAGCCAGGGAGCCGGTGTGCAGGCAGACGGTGCCGTCGTGTGGGGTGCCGGCTAGTTCGTCGGAGGTCCACTGCCAGTCGGCGGCGTTGTCGGCGTGGAAGGTGTAGGTGGCCTGGCCGGTCTCGTCGAGGGTGGCGACGGCGAGGGTGCTGGGCTCGGGGGCGGTCACGCTGCCGCTCAGGTCGACGCCCGAGTCGCTGAGGCGGCTGCGGAAGAGCGTGCCGAAGACGTCGTGGGAGAGCCGCCCGAGGAAGCGGGTGGGAGTACCGAGCCGGGCAAGGGCGACGGCGGTGTTGGCGGGGCCGCCACCGGGCAGAGCGCGCAGGGCGAGTTCGCTCGGGCCGGACAGCGCAGGGTCGGTGAAGGCGTCGGCGACGCACTCACCGAGGACGGTGGCACCGCTGGGGGACTCGAGTCGAGCCAGGGGACGGTCTGCCTCTCTGGGAAAGCGCGCGGGGCTGCCGCGGTCCGCGCACGGGCTGTGGTGGCCGGTCCCAGGCGGCTCGGGCGTACGTACGGGCGAAGGGACACCGTGCGGTGGCCTGATGCAGCCCATGCCTAGGTATTGACATGCGGTGCGAGACGCTCGTAACTTCCTAGCAACCTAGCACTAACGCGCGTTATTAAAGCGCGAAACCGGAGGGCCGCAGGGCACCTCCACCGACCGAAGGGGACTGAAAGTGGCCATGAACAAGGCGCAGCGCGTGACGATGAGCGATGTGGCTCGCCGCGCGGGTGTCTCGCGGACCACGGTCTCCTTCGTCCTCAACGACAAGCCCGGCGCCGCCATCCCCGACGAGACCCGTCGGCGGATCCTGGAGGCGATCGACGAGCTCGGCTACCGGCCCAACGCCGGGGCACGGGCGCTGGCCGCCAACCGCAGTGGCTGGTTCGGGCTGATCACCGAGATCGTGACCGGCCCCTTCGCCGCGGAGGTGATCACGGGCGCGCAGAGCCGCGCCTGGGGTGACCGGAGGTTCCTGCTGATCGCCGCGAGTGAGGGCGATCCCGTGCAGGAGGCCGCCGCGCTCGACCAGATGCTGGAGCATCGCGTGGAAGGGCTGCTGTACGCCACGACCTGGCACAGGGCTGTCAGCTTGCCGAAGGCCGTTCGCGAGGTGCCGACGGTGCTCGTGAACTGCTACGACGCGGAAGGGGAGCTGCCGTGCATCCTGCCCGACGAGGTGTCGGGCGGATACAAGGCGACCCGCCGGCTCCTGGACGCCGGGCACACCCGCATCGGGTTCATCAACCTCGACCCGGCCATCCCGGCCGCCATCGGCAGGCTCGACGGCTACGAGCGTGCCCTGCGCGAGGCCGGAATCACCCCCGACCCCTCCCTCGTCATCCCCGGCTGGGCAACCGCCGACGGCGCCTATGCCGCCGCCTGCGAACTGCTGGACCGTCCGGCCGCCGACCGGCCGACCGCGCTGTTCTGCGGAAACGACCGGATGGCGATGGGCACGTACGACGCGATCAAGGAACGCGGGCTGCGCATCCCACACGACGTGGCCGTGGTGGGGTTCGACAACCAGGAACTCATCGCCGCCTATCTGCGGCCGAAGCTGACGACGCTCGCCCTGCCCTTCGAGGCCATGGGCACCAAGGGCGTCGACATGCTCGCCGCTCTCGCAGCGGGGCAGCCGCTCGACACCCACCGGGTGACGATCGACTGCCCGCTGCTCGAACGCTCGTCGGTCTGACTGCGAATCAGTCCGCCGAGGAATCCCATCCCGTCTTCGTCCTGTGTGTTGAAGAGAGGAAAAGAGTCTCCATTATGGCACCCTCCATAGCCTCACGGCGGCCGCGCGCCGTCTTGAGAGCGGTCACCGCGACCGCCGCCGCAGCCCTGGTCCTGTCCGCCTGTGCGGGTGGCTCGGGCGCCGCCGGCGCCGGTGACACCTCCGGCAACCAGCTGCTCACCATCCCGCGCGAGGACCTGGCGACCTTCACGCGCAACTTCAACCCGCTCTCTCCGCAGGCCGCCCCGATGACCCTGCAGTCGGTCTACGAGCCGCTGGTGGTGCACAGCATGGCGGACTCCAAGGACACGCCGTGGCTGGCCACCAAGTGGGAGCAGGCCAAGGACGGCAAGTCCCTCACCTTCACGCTGCGCGAGGGCGTCACGTGGTCGGACGGCAAGCCGCTCACCGCCGACGACGTCGTCTACACCTTCCAGCTGCAGAAGAAGGTCCTGGGCGGCTTCGACTACCTCGACGAGGTCACCGCGGTCGACGCCCGCACGGTGAAGTTCTCCCTCAACAAGCCCTTCTCGCCCGCCTTCTTCGAGATCGGCGGCCACTACATTCTGCCGAAGCACATCTGGTCCAAGGTGAAGGACCCGGCGAAGTTCACCAACCCGAACCCGGTCGCCACCGGCCCGTACACCAAGGTCGAGAAGTTCCAGAGCCAGTCGTACGAGCTTCGCAAGAACCCCGACTACTGGCAGCCCGCCAAGCAGCAGATCGCCGGCATCCGGATGCTCGCCTTCTCCGGCAACGACAGCGCCAACGTCGCCTTCACCAACGGTGAGGTGGACTGGACCCAGTCGTACATCCCGGACATCGAGAAGTCCTTCGTCGCCAAGGACAAGAAGCACAACCACTACTGGTTCCCGGCCACCGGTGCCATGATCAACTGGCAGCTGAACACCACCAAGGCTCCCTTCGACGATCCGGCGGTGCGCAAGGCGCTCAGCATGGCCGTCGACCGCGACCAGATCACCAAGGTCGCGATGAACGGCTACGCCGAACCCGCCGACTGCACGGGCCTGGCCCACACGTACGACAAGTGGCGCGACACCTCGCTCGCCTCCTCCTGCACCTGGACGACGTACGACACCGACGCTGCTGCGAAGGCCCTGGACACGGCCGGCTACAGGGAGAGCGGCGGCAAGCGGAAGCTGAAGAACGGCAAGAACTTCACGCTCGACATTTCCGTCGGCTCCGCCTCCTCCGACTGGATCTCGGTCGCCAACATCATCAAGCAGGACCTCGCGAAGGTCGGCATCACCGCGACTGTGAAGACGCCCGACTGGTCGGCCGTGGTGAACTCCTACGAGCAGGGCACCTTCGACAGCGGCATCGTGTGGAGCAACAACGGCGCCACCCCGTACGAGTACTTCCGCGGCGTGATGTCGACCGCCATGGTCAAGCCCGTCGGCGAGAAGGCGACCGAGAACTACCACCGCTTCGGCGACAAGAAGGCCGACCAGCTCATCGACGCCTTCGCCGCCGCCGCGGACGAGCACTCGCAGCGCGAGCAGATGAACGGCCTGCAGAAGCTGTACGACGAGGACGCCCCTGCCGTCCCGCTGTTCACCGGCCCCGAGTGGGGCGCGTACACGGACGCCCGCTTCACCGGCTGGCCCTCTGAGAAGAACCCGTACGCCACCCTCGGCAACCGCAACGGCAGCACGATCCTCGTGCTCACCTCGCTGAAGCCTGTCAAGAGCTGACGCAGCCCGCGCGGACCGGCGGCCGCCCTCCTCCCCGGACAGCCGCCCCCGCGCACCGCATCACCCGTTCATCCCCCACTGACAGGGAGCACGACCCGTGCGTCTGATCCTGCGCAACCTGGGGTTCTATCTGCTCGCCTTCTGGGCATCCATCACCCTGAACTTCGTTCTCCCGCGCTTCATGCCGGGCGATCCGGTCTCCCGGATGTTCGCGCAGGCCCAGGGCACGATGCAGCCCGACCAGATAGAACAGTTGCGGAAACTTTTCGGCCTGGACGACCGCCCCCTCTGGGAGCAGTACGTCTCCTACGTCAAGAGCGTCTTCACCGGCGACCTCGGCATCTCCATCACCCGCTTCCCGACCCCGGTCTCCGACGTGATCGGCCAGCAGCTCGGCTGGACCCTGCTGCTCGGTGGCGTAGCGCTCGTCATCGCGGCTGTCGTGGGCAACCTGCTCGGCATCGTCGCCGCCTGGCGGCGCGGCGGCCTCCTCGACTCCGCCTTCCCGCCGTTGCTGATCTTCGTCGGCTCGTTCCCGTACTTCTGGCTGGCCATGGGCGCGCTGTACCTGTTCGGGGTGAGCCTGGGCTGGTTCCCGCTGCGGCACGCGTACGACGCGGGTCTGACCCCCGGCTTCAACGGCGAATTCGTCTCAAACGTCGCCGGCCATCTGGTACTGCCGGCGCTGACCATCGTGCTGGTCTCCATCGGCGGCTGGATGCTCGGCATGCGCAACACCATGATCGCCACGGCGGCCGAGGACTACATCACGATGGCCGAGGCGAAGGGCCTGAGCCCCTCGCGGATCATGTTCCGCTACGCCGCCCGCAACGCGCTGCTGCCGTCCGTCACCAACTTCGGCATGGCGTTCGGGTTCGTCGTCGGCGGCGCGCTGCTCACCGAGGTCGTGTTCGCCTACCCCGGCATCGGCTACCAGCTGCTGATGGCCGTCCAGGGCCTGGACTACCCGCTGATGCAGGGCATCTTCCTGACGATCACGGCGGCGGTTCTGCTCGCGAACTTCCTCGTCGACCTCGTCTACGTCCGCCTCGACCCGCGCGTCCGCGTCCGCTGAGGAGGCTGCCGACATGACCACCATAGAGATCGCGACGGCCACCACCCCGACAACCCCCGCGCGCACCTCCCGCCGACGTGGACTGCTACGCCGGCTCATCGACAGCAAGAAGGCGCTGACCGGACTGATCCTTCTCGCAGTCTTCACACTCCTCGCCCTGCTCGCGCCCGTCCTCGCCCCCGGTGACCCGTCGCTCATCAACTCCACGGGCACCCAGGCCCCTTCGGCCGCCCATTGGCTCGGTACGACCGCCAAGGGACAGGACGTCCTCGTACTCACCCTGTGGGGCGCACGCAGCTCCCTCTTCGTCGGATTCACCGTGGGACTCGCGGCGACCGCGGTCGCCATCGTCGTCGGCCTCGCGTCCGCATACTTTGGCCGCATAGTGGACGACACGCTGACCCTGGTCACCAACGTCTTCCTGCTGCTGCCCGGGCTGCCGCTGCTCATCATCCTGGCAGCGTTCCTGCCGCCCGGAACCTCGACCGTGATTCTGGTGCTCGTCGTCACCGGCTGGGCAGGCTCGGCCCGGGTACTGCGCGCGCAGGCCAAGTCCATCCGCGGCAAGGACTTCGTCGCCGCTGCCGTCGTCACCGGGGAACGCCCGCTGCGGATCATGTTCCGCGAGATCCTGCCCAACATGGCGTCCGTCGTGATGACCACGCTGCTCGGCTGCGTGCTCTTCGGCATCGGCGCCCAGGCCGGCCTGGAGTTCCTCGGCCTCGGCGACAGCAGCGTCGTCAGCTGGGGCACCAATCTGTACTGGGCCAGCAACGACGGCGCATTGATGACCGGCACCTGGTGGGCCTTCGTCCCCTCCGGCCTGTGCATCGCGCTCGTCGCCTTCGCGCTCGCGCTGGTCAACTACGCGGTCGACGAGATCACCAACCCGAGACTGCGAAGCCGCCGTGCCCGGCGCGAGAGGAGGGGCTGAGCCATGGACCCCGTACTTGAAGTGAACGGCCTGCGCGTCGAATACCGCGGCGACGGACGCACCGTCGTCGGCGCCGACGACGTCTCCTTCTCCATCGGCGCCGGAGAGGTCTTCGGCCTCGCCGGCGAGTCCGGCTGCGGCAAGTCGACCATCGCCAACGCGGTGATGCGGCTGCTGAAGCCCCCGGCGGAGATCAGCGCGGGCAGCATCCGCTTCCAGGGCGGGGACGTCCTCGGCCTGGACGAGCGGGAGCTGCGTGCCTTCCGGTGGCGGCAGATCGCCATGGTCTTCCAGTCGGCGATGAACTCCCTCAACCCTGTCCTCACCATCGGCGACCAGATCGACGACATCTTCACCACCCACGAGCGGATGAAGAAACGGCCCGCGCGGGAGCGTGCGGGAGAACTGCTGGAGCTGGTGGGCATCGACCCGGGACGGCTGAAGGCGTACCCGCACCAGCTCTCCGGCGGCATGCGCCAGCGCGTGGTCATCGCCATGGCCGTGGCCCTGAAGCCCAGGCTTCTGATCATGGATGAGCCGACCACCGCGCTCGACGTGGTCGTGCAGCAGGAGATCATGGCGCAGATCCGCGACCTCCAGCGGGAGCTGGGCTTCTCCATCCTCTTCATCACCCACGATATGTCCCTGATGGTCGAGCTGTCGGACCGCATGGGCGTGATGTATGGCGGACGGATCGTCGAACTCGCCGACGCCAAGGACCTGTTCGCGAGGCCGCTCCACCCGTACACCGAGGCGCTGATGAACGCCTTCCCGCCGCTCACCGGCCCGCGCCGGGAGCTCAGTGGCCTCTTCGACGCCCCACGCACCGCCGACAGCTGCGGCTTCCACGTCCACTGCCCCGAGGACCGCTCGGACTGCTCCATGAACATCCCCGACCTGCGCGAGGTCGCGCCCGGTCGCTGGGTGGCCCGCAGGCTTGAAGGAGCCACCCGATGACCGAACCCCTCCTGTCCGTACGCAGCCTAACCAAGAACTTCCAGGTCGGCACCGTCTTCTCCCGGCGCCGCGTCCGAGCCGTCAACGACGTGTCCTTCGACCTACCGGCCGGCCGGATCACCGCCCTGGTCGGCGAGTCCGGCAGCGGCAAGTCCACCATCGCCCGCTGCCTCGCCCGCCTCGAACAACCCACCGCCGGACAGGTGCTGCTCGACGGCGAGGACGTCCTGCGCACCGAACGGAGGCGGGCGTCACGGTCGTACCGCCGCAAGGTCCAGATGGTGTTTCAGGACCCCTTCGGCTCACTCAACCCCGTGCACCGCATCGAGCACTTCCTCACCCGTGCCCTCGTCCTGCACGGCCACCCGGCCACACCCGAGGCGCTGAGCGAGCTGATGACGACAGTCGGCCTGACCGAGGACATGCTCCAGTCCTACCCGCACGAACTCTCCGGCGGCCAGCGGCAGCGTGTTGCGATCGCCCGTGCGCTGGCGGTGGAGCCGCGTCTGATCCTGGCTGACGAACCGACGTCGATGCTGGACGTGTCGGTGCGCGTCGGCGTGCTCAACCTGATGCGGCGCCTGCGCGACGAGCGGGACATCGCCATGCTCTACATCACCCACGACCTGGGCTCCGCACGCTACCTCGCGGACACCACCATGGTCATGTTCGCCGGCGAACTCGTCGAGGGCGGTGACGCGTTGGCGGTGATGGACGCCCCCGCCCATCCCTACACCCGCCTGCTGCTGTCCGCCGTACCCGACCCGGAGCGGGCCGGGAGCTACGACCCCGTCGAGCGCGCCCGGCTGCGCGAGGAGATCCTCAACCCCACGTCCTGCCCGTACGACGACGGCACGTGCAGCCGCACCCAGCCCGTCCGCCACATCGTCGGCGAGGACGACGGACAGCCCCACTGGGTGCGCTGCCATCTGCGCGCACCCGCCTCCGACATCGCCCGCCGCGTCCTCAAGGCCACCGACCGGCCCGACGGCGAGGCCACCGACGACACCGAGAAAGCGGAGACCACCGCCGCATGACCCACGACCTCACCCTCCCCTCAGGCACTCCCACCGCCGAGGGGCTGGCCGAGCGCGCCCTGCGCGACCCCCACCGCCCCCGCTTCCACTTCACCTCGCCCGGCGGCTGGCTCAACGACCCCAACGGACTGAGCCACTGGAACGGCGTCTACCACCTCTTCTACCAGTACAACCCGCTCGCCCCCGCCCACCACCGCATCCACTGGGGCCACGCCACCAGCACCGACCTCATCCACTGGACCGACGAACCGGTCGCCCTCGTCCCCGGCACCGACGGCCCCGACCGCGACGGCTGCTGGTCCGGCGTCCTCGTCGACGACGGCGGCGTCCCCACACTCGTCTACTCCGGCCGCCACGGAGAGCATGAACTTCCTTGCGTAGCAAGGGGATCGGCGAACCTTCGGTACTGGACCAAGGACCAGGCCAACCCGGTCATCACCGCCCCGCCCGAGGGCGTCGACATCACCGCCTTCCGCGACCACTGCGTCTGGCGGGAGGGCTCCGGTGAAAACGCGGTGTGGCGGCAACTGGTCGGCTCGGGCTTCCAGGGCGTCGGTGGAACGGCCTTCCTGTACGAGTCGGACGATCTGCGCAGCTGGCGGTACGTCGGCCCCCTGCTGACCGGCGACGCCTCGCAGGACCGGGGCGAACTCGACTGGACCGGCACGATGTGGGAGTGCGTCGACCTGTTCCGCCTCGAGGAGACGGATGTTCTGGTCTTCTCCGCCTGGGACGAGGGCACCACCCACCACCCCCTGTACTGGACCGGCCGCTACCAGGGCGACGCCTTCACCCCGACCGCTCTGCACCGCCTCGACTACGGCGGACGCTACTTCTACGCACCTCAGTCCACCCGCGACGAGCACGGCCGCCGCATCATGTTCGGCTGGCTCCAGGAGGGCCGGACGGACGAGGCGAACGCGCAGGCCGGCTGGTGCGGCGTGATGTCCCTGCCGAGGGTCGTCACGCTCGGCGCGGAGGGCAGCCTGCGCCAGGCTCCGGTGCCGGAACTGGGCCTGCTGCGGCGGGAGCGCGTAGAGGTGGCGGCGGGTCCGCTCACTGGCCCCTACACCCGGCTGCACGGCCTGCGCGGGGACCAGCTGGACATCGAGACGACCCTGCGCCTCGCCCCGGGAACGACCGCCCGGCTCGTGGTCCGTGAGACACCGGACGGCGCGGAGCGCACGGTCGTGGAGGTGAGCAGGGCCCACGACGGATCGGGCGGCACGCTCCGCCTGCACCGCGAAACCAGCAGCCTCGACCCGACGGTCGACACCGAACCCCGGTACGGCGAGCTGCTGTTGGACACCGACGGCCGGGTGAAGCTGCGCGTCCTCGTCGACCACTCCGCACTGGAGATCTTCGCGAACGGGCGCCCTCTCACCGCCCGCATCTACCCCACCCGCCCCGACGAGGCCCTCGGCGTCGGCATCGGAGCCGACGGCGACGTGACCCTGGAGCGGTTCGACGCCTGGCAGATGGCGTCGGCCTTCACCAACGGACCCCGGCCGCTGTGGCCGTGACGGACTTACAGCCGGCTACGGCCCGGGGAAGGACGTCCCCCGGGCCGCGGCCCACCCTCCCCTTCTTCCAGGAGCCGCCATGAGCGTGTCCCGCCGTACACTCCTGCTCGCCGGAGGAATGACCTTGCTGCCCCTCGCCGGCGGCGTCCCCTCAGCGCAGGCCGCCGCCCGCACGAGCGGATCAGGTTCCGCTCTTCTCGAGAACACCTCCGCCCAGACCTCCATCCCCGACCCCCTTCCCATCACCGGCACGTGGAACCACACCCCCGACGGCGGCTGGAAGACCACCGGCGCCCCAAGCGAAGGCGCCCTCGCCCTCTCCGAGCAGCAGCTCGCCACCAAGGGGGCCTACGCCGCCCAAATGACCCCCGCATCCCAGCGCGCTGTGGGCGCACTAGTGTTCCGCGCCGCCCAGGACGGCTCCGCCGGATACGCGGCGGCCGTGGACCTGGACGGTGAACGCGTACGGCTCTTCGACCTGGCGGACGGCCACACCATCACCACCGCACAGCTGACAAAAGCGGGGACCGGAGCCTCCTACGACCTCGAAGTCAACGTCGACGGAGCCGACTTGACCGTCCTCGTCGACGGCAAGACATGCCTCCATGTCGAGGACCATCGCTACGACTCCGGCTCTGTGGGTCTGCTTGCCCAGGGCGGAACCGTCGCCTTCGGCCCGCCCGCCCTGTCCGAGGTCACCACCAACCTCACCGGCTGGACCACCAGCGGCGGCACATGGACAGCGACCTCACTCGGCTGGCACGCCAAAGCCGCCGACGGTGGCACCGCCCGTGCCGTCGCCGCCACCCAGGCATACGACACCGCCCTCCAGACCGACCTCATACTCCACGACGCGTCCGCCGCGGCGACCCTGCTGGTGCGCGCCGACGCCACGGGCACCCGCGGCTACGGCGTCCAGGCCGACCCCGGCCAGAGCCGACTGAGGCTGTTCCGCATAGACGGGAACGTCACCCTCGGCACGTACAACACCACCATCAAGGCGGGATCCGTCTACCGGCTGCGGATCGAGGCCGAGGGCGACGAACTGCGCGTGCACTGGCAGACGAACTTCCTCTCGCCAGACGGCTACGCCCCGGCCATCACGGCGAAGGAAACGGCACACACCTCGGGCCGGCTCGCCGTCCTGGTGTCCGACGGAGCAGCATCCTTCGACAACATCGCCGCCGCCGACCTCGTCACCGACGTCCAGGGATGGACGACGAGATCCGGCACCTGGACCCCGGACCTGCACGGCATCCGAGGCGACGGCGGCCACCGCACGGCGCCCTTCCCCCACACCGACGCGGTAGTGCGGGCCGACATCACGCCCGGCGGCCCATCGGCCTGCGCCGGCCTCGTCCTGCACGCCTCCGCCACCGGCTCCGGCGGCTACGAGGTACGCCTCGACACCACCCGCAACACCGTCAGCCTGATCGACCGAACCTCCGGCGCCCGCCTCACCACCGCCGCCGCACCGGTCCGCCCTCTCACCGCAGGCCGCACCTACCGGGTGGAAGTCCGCGCCACCGGCCCGACCATCGAGGTGCACGTCGACGGCGTACGCGCGCTCGAGACCCACGTCTCCCGGGCCACGTCCGCAGCCGCCATCGGCATCACGGCCACGCAGGGCACGTCGTACTTCCAGAACGTGCAGGCCCGGAGCACTGCCGACTACTTCACCGAGCCGTACCGCCCCACGTACCACTACAGCCAGCTCACCGGCCGCACCAGCGACCCCAACGGCCTGGTGCACTACGACGGCGAGTACCACCTCTTCCACCAGGACCAGGGCCGCTGGGCACATGCCGTCAGCACGGACCTCATCCACTGGCAGCCCCTGCCGATCGCCCTGCCCTGGAACGAGTACGGAAACTGCTGGTCGGGCTCGGCGATCGTCGACGAGGACGACACGTCCGGCCTCTTCGACGGCAGGTCGGGCCTGATCGCCTACTACACCAGCTACCACCCGGACAAGCCGGGCGGGAACGCCGGCGTGCGCATCGCGTACAGCAACGACAAGGGCCGCTCATGGCAGTGGCACGGCGGGCCGGCCCCGGCCGTGCAGAACCCGGGCGGCCCCGACGCCGGCTGGATCTTCCGCGACCCGAAGGTGATCCGCGACGAGCAGCACGACCAGTGGCTGATGGTAGTCTCCGGCGGCGACCACGTCCGCTTCTTCACCTCCACCGACCTCCTCACCTGGACCCACGTCAGCTCCTTCGGCTACGGCGACTGGGCCACGCCCGGCGTGTGGGAGTGCCCCGACTTCTTCCCCCTCCCGATCGACGGCGACAAGGACAAGGTGAAGTGGGTCCTCACCCTGAGCACCGGCGCCGTACGCGCCACGAACGGCTCGGCCGCCCAGTACTTCACCGGCGACTGGAACGGCACCGGCTTCACCCCCGACCAGAAGGCCGGAACGGTCCTGCGCGCCGACTCCGGCCGCGACTTCTACGCCGCCATGTCCTTCTACGGCCTGCCCGACGGCCGCCGCGTCTGGCTCGGCTGGATGAGCAACTGGGACTATCCCTTCAGCGCCCCGACCGGCGCCTGGAACGGCCAACTGAGCGCCCCCCGCGAACTGACGCTGACAGACACCGCCGACGGCGTACGCCTGGTGCAGAGCCCGGTCCAGGAGCTGACCCGGCTGCGCACGTCCACGACAACCCGCAAGGACCTCACCGTCAGCCCCGACACCGCGAACCCCCTCGCGGGCGTCACCGGCATCGCCTACGAAATCGAGGCCGAGATCACCCTCGGCACCGCTACGGAGATCGGATTCTGCCTCCGCGCCGACGACGACCAGCACACGACCGTCGGCTACGACGCCGAGGCGAACCAACTGTTCGTGGACCGCTCGGCCTCGGGCCTGAGCGACTTCACCCAGTACTTCGCGGGCCGCACGACCGCGCCGATGAAGGCGACCGGCGGCCGCGTGACCCTGCGCTTGTACGTCGACTCGTCATCGGTCGAGGCATTCGGCGCGGACGGACAGGCTGCCGTGACCAGCCTGATCTTCCCGGCCCCGGATGCCGACGGCATGGCCTTCTACGCCAAGGGCGGCACCGCGCGCATCGAGTCGCTCAAGGTGCACCGACTGGACAGCACCTACCGATTGGTGGATCGGGTGAATGCGCCGGTAGCCGCCCCGACCGGAGGTGAATTCCGCTCGGACCTCGGCAAGTTGACGATCACCCCCGCCGGCCATTGGTCGACGGACAGCGCGGGCCGCGCCGGAACCTTCGACCAGGACTCCGACGCGATCTCGGCGCGCACGGTGACGGACCTGGACCTCACCACCCTGGTACGCCTCGGCGGCCCCGACCCGGACACCGGCGGCGCGCTCTCCCTCCTCTGGCGCGCCTCCTCCGACAGCGCCAACGCCTACTGCCTCAACATCGACCCCGACCTCCGGGTGATCCGCCTGGTCGCCAAGGCCAACGGCCACTTCGACGACGGCGCCGCCCTCGCCCGCGTCCCCGCCCTGGTCCGCCACGGCACGACGTACCCGGTCCGCATCCTCGCCGAGGGCGATCGCATCCGGGTGTTCCTCAACGGCACGCAGATCATCGACGTGACGGACACGACGTACACCGACGGACACATCGGCTTCAACGTATTCGGAGGGAGGGCGGCGTACCAGGACACGTACGCGAAGGAGCTGTGACCGCCGGTCAGGCCGACCAGTCGTAGTCCCCTTGGGGTCTCAGTCCCGTCGGCAGAGGCTGGGACAATGCCAGGCGCCTGCTGGACCGCGATCGACGGTCAAGCGGGCGCCACGGCAGATCCGTGTCGGTGGAGTCCTGCGGCCTGCTGCCGAAGGCGTGGCTGAACGAGCTGACGGTCAATCCGCCTTCGGCGGACGTCGTACTCGGTCTCAGCGGTCAGCAGTACACAGCGCCGACAGTGATCATCTCTGAGCGGCAGTCGCCGACCGCACCGGTCGCACGGGCCCGTCGACCGACCGATCGCCCAGTTCTGGCAGGACGCACATCACTGATCACCCTCGTTCGTCCAGGCAAGACAATCGCGGCAGCTCCCGAGGCCCCCGGACATCCAGGAGGGCACCAGCCGCGGCCTGGGCGGCGCGAGCATCCCGGCCCGCTGCAGGGCCTCGTGCGAGGTGGGCCGCACCTGCGGCAGATCTGCCAGCGCCTCGGGACGCACCAAGCGCTCGTCCGGCGGTCGGGAGGCCGGCGCGAGCCTCACTCACTGGTGTGGAAGCGCCACGTCTCGCCGACTCCGCGCTCGGCGGCCATCTCCTCAAGCACGGCCTGGACCTCGGCAAGGTTGAGGATGGCGCGGCCGCGGATGAGCTTGCCGTGGCACGGGCGAAGCGGTGCCAGGACCGGCGGGGCGGCCGGAACACGGGCGGGCCCGGTCGCCGGCTACCCGCCCAGAGGAACCTCGGCCAGGACGTCCCACATGATCTCGTGGCGGGTATGCCACTCCGCCACCAGCGTGAGCGCGGTGACCGGCACCGTGACCGGCCCGCCCGGCAGATCCGACAGAACAACCTTCAGCTCCCCGCAGTCCGCCAGCGGAAAATAATTACTGACCGCGCCCATGGCGAATCAAAAAGAGCCCACGGCAGCAGTACAGGCCGGACAAACCGGCAGTCCACTTGCCCGCTTATCCTCTGCTCACGCGGGCTGGACAACGAAGACGCTGGCTCGAGGCGGGTCGTCGTCGGCACGGTCATCCCCTACGCGTACGGGTCGGCCCCTTTCTGACGTGGGCGTTCAGAAGAGCTTTGCCTGTTCTTGGCGTGGGTTGGGGGATGTCGGTGGATTGCTCCGCCGAGGTGGCGCCAAGCCTGAGAGCGTGGCGTCTTCCCGTTTCTTCGCGTCCTGCTTCCTGCCCCGGGGGGCGTGAAGTCTGATGGATGCTCCACGGGCGTTTTGAGTCTCCCCTCTACCAGGGGCGACTTGGGGGGGCGAGACCTGCCGGACAGTCACCGTCGTCGACGAACAGGCCGGTGACACCATGGTGTTGCTCGAATAGGGGCCGGTGATGTCCGCCGCTACGGCGTCAAGCAGCACTACCTCAAGCCCGGCCTGATCCAGCAGGATCTGGACCAGTTCTGGCTCCTGCGGCACGCCGCCGCCGACGCCGCACGTATCCACGAGGAGCAGGCCACCGAAGCCCTCTCCCGCGCACTGCGGGACGCCGAGCGGGAACACCCCGCCGTGAGCGTGCGACGCCGGGTGGCCGAGGGGCCCGCGCACAAGGTCCTGCTGCGCGCCGCTGCCGACGCGGACCTGGTCGTGGTGGGCGCCCTGCGGCGCCACGACCACGCAGGACTGCAACTGGGCAGGGTCGCCCACACCCTCCTCCATCACGCCGAGTGCCCGGTCGCCGTCATCCCCCACCAGCCCTGAACCCCTGGGGCCCAGGTGGGCCCGAGCTCTCCGGCAGAGTCGGGCTCAGTAGTGCACCCAGCCACCGTCGACGCACAGCACCTGGCCGGTGACGAAGGCGGAGTCGTCGCCGGCGAGGAAGAGGAACGCGCCGGTCAGGTCGTCCGGGGTGCCGCGGCGTTGCAGGCACTGCTGAGGGAGGATCTGGGCGGCGACCGCGTCGGCGTTCGGCTCGGTCTCGGCCTCGTGTTCGGTGCGGATCGCCCCGGGCATGACGGTGTTCACCCGTACCCCGTCCGGGCCCCATTCCCGGGCCAGCGCGCGGGTCATGCCCAGGATCGCCGCCTTGGACGCCGTGTAGTGCACGGCGCCCGGTTGTCCGGTCTCGACCATCACCGACGTCACGGTGATCAGGCTGCCCCGGCCGGAAGCGACCAGGTCCGGGTGGGCGGCCCGGGCGAGCAACCAGGTTCCGCGAGTGTTGACCGCGTGCACCGTGTCGAACTGTGTCACGTCCAGGTCCACGGCAGAACCGCGGCCGGTCGCGGCGGCGTTCGCGACCAGGATGTCCAACGACCCCATGGCTTCCCGGACTTCACGGACCAGGGCAGCCGGGCCCTCGACGGTGCCGAGGTCGGCCGGAAGCGCCACCGCCTCGCTGCCGGTCGCTCGAAGCCGGGCCGCCTCGCCCTCGGCAAGTGCCGCCATTTCCACGGTCGGTTGATGGGCGAGCACCACCCGCGCGCCCTCGGCCGCGAACCGCCGGGCCACCGCGGCTCCGATGCCACGCGAGGCCCCGGTGATCAGCGCCGTACGCCCGGACAGCCGCCCGGCGGGAGCACTCCCGGCGCCCGTCTCCGGCGCTGAAGGCCCGCTCACTGGGCGGTCCCGACGACGGGGGTGGCCAGATGGCGTCCGATGCGTTCTGCGAGACCGTCGGTCGGGCAGACCTCCAACGGCGCGCCGGCCGCGGTGTGCCGCCGGAGATCCTTGAGACCGTGGCCGGTCAGGACCATGGACACCTGGCTGTTCGCCCCAAGCCGGCCCCGTGCCGCGTCGGCCGCGACGGCGGCCAGGGGGACGGCCGCAGCGGGCTCGACGAACAGCCCCTCCTCGGCGGCCAGCAGGTCCTGGGCTGCCCAGATCTGCTCGTCGGACAGGGCAGCGCCCCACCCTCCCGTATTCCGCACCGCGGCCACCGCGGCCTCCCCGTCGGGCGGCTCGGCCAACTGCAGGCCGGAGATACCGGTCCGGCACTCCGTGACCACCGGCTTGTCCAGGTCTCCGGTGGCCGCCCGTGCGATCGGGGCGCAGCCCTCCGGCTGGCAGGCGATCACCGTCGGCCCGGGACGCCCGGCGGCGGCCAGGCCTCTCGCCGTCGCCACAAGGAGTCCGCCGCCACCGCAGGGCACGTAGACATGGGTGAGCGCGTCGTGTGCGGCGCGGAGCTCCGTGCCGATGAGATCGGCTCCGCGCATGCCGACCGGGTTGTGCCGATGCGTGGTGATGGTGAGCAGCAGGTCGCTCGCCGCGGCGATGCGCTCCAGCTCGTCCATCACCGCGGGCCCCATACCGGGTACCTCGATCATCAGCACGCCGTACGGCCGGATCGAGGCCAGCTTCTCGGCCGGGGCGCCCGACTGTACGCAGAGCACCCCCGTCAACCCGGCCCGGCTGCCGTACGCCGCCATCGCCGCGCCGCCGTTCCCGGACGACGTCGCCACCCAGCCCCGCAACCCGCGCTCCACGGCATGGCGCATGGAGGCCGCCGCGATCCGGTCCTTGTAGGAGCCGGTGGGGTTCAGGTGCTCGCACTTGGCCCACAGTCCGCCGAGCCCCCAGCGGCCCGCCAGTCTGTCCAGTGACACCAGCGGTGTGTCCCCTTCGCCGAGGACGCTCCCGGTCGCGCGGCCACTTCTCATGAAAGTCCTCCCGACTGCGGGACCTACTGGTTGACATGCTCATCCTCGCCACCGACGGCGGCGAGGATGAGCACCGTGTCGCCCCGGCGGACCCGGGGTGTCCTGACGAGCAGCATCACCGCGGACCGTTCGGCCGCCCGGAACTCGTGCAGGACCTGCGCCTGATCGTCCACGAGTGTGGCGACGAGGGCTCCCGGCTCGACCAGCTCGCCGGCGGTGCGGGCCGTCACCAGATAGCCGTCCACCGGCGCCCGCTCGCCGCCGTCGGTGTCGCCGTCCCCGGTGGCGATCACGCTGGACGCGCCCGCGGGCACCTCCGTGCCGGGCGCGAGCATGTCCAGGTCGGCCAAGACCCGCCAGACACCGGCACGGTAGAGCTCAAGGTCGTCGGCGCGGATCTGGCGGCCGCCTCTGCCCTCGACGTAGAGCGAGGCGACCCCGAGTTCCGTGGCCGCGCTGAGCGACCGGCCCGGGTGGATCACCGGATGGCGCCAGGTGAGCGGAGCGGCGAAGGCCTTGGCCGCCCGCTCCGCCACCGGGCTCAGCGGACCCGTGGATTCGTACCCGCACAACACCGGCATCTCGAACCCGGCTCCCGCCGAGTGCAGATCGACGAGCAGGTCGGCGCCGGTGATCAGCTCCTGGGTGAGGTGGTGGGCGATCCGCTCCGCGGCGGAGCCGGTGGCGGAACCGGGGAACACCCTGGCCAGGTTGGTGCCGTCGAGCGGATCGCAGCGCGTTCCGGCCGCCCAGGCCGCCGGGTGGGCGGGGGCGGCCCAGCGCAGCTCGCCGCGGACACCGGAGGCGGCGAAGTCTGCGACCAGTCGGCGGGTCGCGAGCACTCCCTCGTACTCGTCGCCGTGGACGCCACCGAGCAACGCCACCACCGGGCCGGCGGATCCGGTGGTGGCACGCCTCACTTGGGGCAGTGTCGCTGCTGCAGGCGGGGGCATGGGATCGGATCCCTCCGGTCGGTGCGTACGGTCGTTCGGTGCTGTTAGCCTAGCCCTCACTGGTCCACCTGGTGAACCCCGAGTTTCACTTGATGAAAGCGAGTGGAAATGGTTGTCCGGCGCCTCGCAATCAGCGGTCTCGGTTCCATCGGACGTCAGCACCTCGCCGCGTGCTCCCAACTGCCCGGCGTCCGGGTCGACCTCTTCGACCCGGATCCCGAACTGCTGAACCGGGCCGAGAGCCCGCTCGTCGACCGGCGCACGACCAGTTTCGACGACCTGCTGTCCGGCGCCCCGGACGCGGTGGTGCTGGCCGGACCCGACCACACGCACGTACCGCAACTCCTTGCGGCGGTGGAGACGGGCGCGACCGTGCTCGTGGAGAAGCCCGTCGCCGAGTCGGCCGCCGCCGCGCGGGAAGCCCTGGGCCGTATCGCCGACCCCGGTCAGGTGCTCGTCGGGTACGTACTGCGGCACCGGCCGGTGGTGCGGCGCCTGTCCGCGCTGATCGCGGACGGAGCGATCGGACAACCCACCACGGCCCAGGTGCTGCTCGGCGCCTACAACACCATCACGGTGGCCGCCTCCCGGTTCGCCCGCCCCGAGAGCGGCCGGCTCTACCGCGACTACTCCCACGAATGGGACTACCTGCGCCTGCTCTTCGGACCCATCGTCGGCGTCTCCGCGCTCGCCCGCACCACGGACGCCGTGGAGCACGTGGAGCAGCCGAACCTGGTCGACGCCATGTTGCGGCACCGCCCCGACGGGGCGACCGAGGTCGTCTCGCACTGCCACATCGACTACGTCGACACCGTCGGCGCACGCACCCTGCAGGTGATGGGTACGGCCGGTTCCCTGTTCGCGGACCTGGCCGCGGGGCAGATCCGACTCCGGCGTACGAGCGGGGTGGTCGAGGAGGCGCACCCCGTGACGGCCGCCGACGGCCTGCTCGCGCAACTGCGTCACCTCATGGACCTGGTCGAGCGGCGTACGTCGGGCCTCGCTCCGGTGGTCGGCTTCGCCGACGGCGTGGCGGCCCTGGAGGTGGCCGACGCGCTGCGTACGTCGGCGGAGACCGGACAGTGGACGGCCGTGGCCGACGGCGGCTGAGCCCCTGGGCGAGGGCCCCCTTCCGGGCGGGCCCTCGCCCAGGGCGGAACCGCTCAAGAGGCCGCGGCCGTCGGCTTCTCGGTGCGGGTGAGGTGGCACGCGGACAGCGCACCCGACTCCGACAGAAGCAGGGGCGGAAGCTCCGTCCGGCAGAGGTCGTGCACCTTCGGGCACCGCGTGGCGAAGGGGCAGCCCGGCGGAATCGCGGTGGGCGACGGCAGATCGCCGGACAGCAGCCGCCGCTGACCGCGGCCGCGTTGGCGCGGGTCCTTCACCGGCACGGCCGACAGCAACGCCTGGGTGTACGGATGCTGCGGCGCCGTGAAGATCGTCGTGGCCGGGCCGGCCTCGACGATGGTGCCGAGGTACATCACGGCGATGCGGTCGGAGATGTGCCGCACCACGTCGAGGTCGTGGGCGATGAAGACGTACCCAAGGCCCAGTTCGGCCTGCAGACGGTCGAGCAGGTTGACGACCTGCGCCTGGACCGACACGTCGAGGGCCGACACCGGCTCGTCGAGCACCAGCATCCTGGGCTCCAGCGCAAGGGCGCGGGCGATGCCGATCCGCTGGCGCTGTCCGCCGGAGAACTCGTGCGGATAGCGCGAGGCCAACTCCTTGCGCAGACCGACCAGTTCGAGCAGTTCCCGGACGCGTGCCCGGCGCGAGGCCGCGTCACCGATCTTGTGGATCTCCAGCGGTTCGCTCAGGATCTGCCCCACCGGTAGCCGCGCGGGAAGCGAGGCGTACGGGTCCTGGAACACGTACTGGATCCGGCGCCGCATCGCCCGCAGTTCCCGCCGGGACATCGCGCCGACGTCCCGCCCCTCGAAATCCACCGTGCCCGAGGTCGGCGGATGGAAGCCCATCACCGTCCGGCCGACGGTGGACTTGCCGCAGCCGGACTCGCCGACCAGCGAGAAGGTCTCGCCGGCATCGACGTGAAAGGTCACCCCGTTCACCGCGTGCACCACCGTAGGCCGCCGCAGGAACCGCCCGCCCACCTCGAAGTGCCGGACCAGATCGGTGACGGTCAGCAACCGCTCCCCCGGCACCGGCTTCCCGGCGTCGTCAGCCGTGGCCGTCACCTTCACCGGTGCGCCGCTCATCCGGCCGCCTCCTCATGTGTGCACGTACCTGTGGGAACCCCCGCGGCCGCGTCGCCGAGGCCGCTGCCGTCGAGTTCCGCGTGGAAATGACAGGCGGTCAGATGCTCCTGACCGACCACGGCGAGCGGTGGCTGTACCAGGCACTGCTCGCGGCCGCCGGCCAGGTCGCAGCGCGGCTGGAAGGCACAGCCCGGCGGCAGCTCCCGCGGGCTGGGCGGCGCTCCGGGAATCGCGGGCAGCAAGGTGCGCCGACTGGAGGCCTCGGCCGGAGTCGACCCGTCGGCGTTCCGGCCGGGCATCGAGCGCAGGAGACCCCGGGTGTACGGATGGCGCGCCCCGTGGAAGACGTCGTCGACCGCGCTCGACTCGACGACACGGCCGCCGTACATCACGACCACCTGGTCGGCCATCTCGGCGATCACGCCCAGGTCGTGCGAGATGAGCACCAGCGCGGTGCCGTGGTCGTCGGAGAGCCTCATCAGCAGGTCGAGGATCTGCGCCTGCACGGTGACGTCAAGGGCGGTCGTCGGCTCGTCGGCGATCAGCAGGGACGGGCTGTTCGCCAGCGCCATCGCGATCATCGCCCGCTGCCGCATGCCACCGGAGAATTGGTGCGGGTACTGGCCCTTGCGTTCCCGGGGCGCGGGGATGCCCACGTCGGCGAGCAACTCGACGATCCGGTCGGAGCGTTCGCGTCGGCCCAGCTCGGTGGAGTGCCGTTTGAGGGTCTCGTCGATCTGCTCGCCGATGGTCATCACCGGGTTGAGCGCGGTCATCGGGTCCTGGAAGATGACGCCGATCTCGCCGCCCCGGATCCGTTGGAGCTCGCGCTCCTTCATCGCCAGCAGATCGCGGTCCCCGTGGAAGACGGCCCGGCCTCGGACGGTGGCGCTGCGAGGCAGCAGGCCGAGCGCCGACATGGCCGTCACGCTCTTGCCCGAGCCGGACTCGCCGACCACTCCGAGGGTCTTCCCCGGCATCACGTCGTAGCTCACGCCGTTGACGGCCCGCACCCGCCCCGACACCGTGGCGAATTCGGTGACGATGTCCTGGAGACTCAGGATCGGCTGCACGCCGGCTGGTTCGGGTGACTTCTTCATTCGCTCGCTCATCGGGTCTGCCTCGGATCCACGGCGTCGCGCAGGCCGTCGCCGACGAAGTTCACGGCCATCACGGTCAGCGCGATCGCGATGCCGGGCGGCGCCCACATCCACGGCATCGAGCCGAGGATGCGCAACTGCTGGGCCTCGTTCATCATGCCTCCCCAGGTCGCGGTCGGCGGAGGAACGCCGAGACCGAGGAACGACAGCGCCGCCTCGGTCATGATGACGGTCGCCATCAGCAACGTGAACGACACGGCGGCCTGGGGCAGCACTGCGGGAACCAGGTGCTTGCGCACGATCCGCCAGGGCGTCGCGCCCAGCCCCTCGACCGCTTCGATCGAGTCCTGTTCACGCAGCGACAGCGTCAGGCCCCGGGTCAGCCGGTACGCCTGGGTCCACTGCATGAATCCCAGCGACAGGATCAGTAGCCACACGTCGGGGCCCAGGAAGGCGGCCGCCACGATGATCACGATCAGCGTCGGGAACGACTGGAACACCTCGGCGATCCGGGAGAGCACCCCCTCGGTCCAGCCGCGCAGATAGCCGGCGGTGACGCCCAGGCCCACGCCGAGGACGGTGGCCAGCATGGAGGCGACCAGGCCGATGGTGAGCGACACCCGGCCGCCGGCCAGGACCCGGGCCAGGACGTCGCGGCCCGCCGAGTCGGTGCCGAGCGGATGGCCCGCGCTCGGCGGTTCGCGGTACAGGAGCGGGTCGACCGCGTCGGGGTCCACGGTGTAGAGCAGGGGGCCGAGGGCCGATACGAGGGCCAGCAGAACCAGCACCACCAGGCCGGCCATCGCCAGACGGTGGGAGCGGAAGCGCCGCCAGGCAAGCTTTCTGGGGCTTGGGCTCTTGGCGGCGGCCTTGTCCTGGGCCGCGGTGGGCGAAAGAGTCGTCATGGTCGGATCTCCTGTCCTACAGCCTGATCCGCGGGTCGACGATCGCGTAGAGCACGTCCGCGACCAGGTTGCACAGCACCACCAGGACCGCCACGAACATCACGAACCCCATGATCGCGGGGTAGTCCCGGGCGGTGATCGAGTCGACCGCGAAGCGTCCCATCCCCGGCCAGGCGAAGATCTGCTCGACGATGACCGCACCGCTGAACAGGGTCGGGATCTGCATCGACACGACGGTGATCAGCGGGATGAGCGCGTTGTGGACACCGTGCCGCCAGACCACCCGGGAGGTGGACAGGCCCTTCGACCTCGCGGTCACCATGTAGTCGCGGTCGAGCACGTCGAGCATGCTGGCCCGCCCCCATCGCATGTACGCCGCGGCCCCGCTGAAGCCGAGGATCACCGCCGGGAGCACCAGGTGCCGCAGGCCGGACAGCGCACCGCCGCCGGGTTCGTTCATGCCCGCGGTGGGCAACCAGCCGAGCTTGACGCCGAAGACGTACATGCCGACCAGCGAGAGGAAGAACACCGGGACGGAGAGGGCGACCAGGCTCGCCGCCGAGAGCACGTAGTCCACCGCTGTGTTGCGCTTGAGCGCGGCGAGCAGCCCGGCCGCGATCCCGAGGAGCAACGAGATCAGCAGGGCGGCGAGCATCAGCGAGGAGCTGTTCTGCAGCCGCTCCGTCATCACGCTCGACACCGGACGGCCGCTCACCAGCGAGCGGCCCAGGTTGCCCTGCATCGCCTCACCGAGCCAGGTAAAGTACTGGACCGGGAGCGGCTTGTCGAGCCCGAGTTGCTCACGGGCGGCGGCGAGGGCGGCCTCGCGGTCCGGGCCCTGGAACGACATCGGGTCGAAGTACATGTCCAGCGGATCGCCCGGCGCGCTGCGCACCAGCGCGAACAGCAGCACGCTGATGCCGAGGAACACCGCGATGCTGACCAGCAGTCTGCCGAGAATGAAGCGCAGCACGCGTTCGCGGTCCTTTCCGGTCGAAGGGGTGAGGGCGTGTCGTCACCTTCGCGTCGTCGCCAGAAGAGCGGACGGGAAGGTGACGACAGGCCCCAGGGGTCCGGCGAAGTCCCGGCCGTCCGGTCGGATCTGCCGAAGACTTCGCCATGGTGGCGTGAGCCGGATCAGTTCCGGATCTTCCACTGCTCGGCCGTAATCAGCGTCAGCGCCGGGGAGACGCTGGCGTCGAAGCCGCTGATCCGCTTGGTGACGCCGTAGTTGGCCATCGGCACGTACAGCGGCAGGATCGGCACCTCCTTGTTGATGATCCGGTTGGCCTCCTGATAGGCCTGCTGGCGCTTCGCCTTGTCGGTGGTGGCCATGCCCTGGTCCAGGAGTGCGTCGAGCTTCTTGTTGCAGTACCCGGTGATGTTCACCCCGGCCGGCGCGACCTGGTCGCAGTTCAACCGGACGTTGATCGCCGACGGTTCGATCTGCGGGACCTGGTTGAGCACGGTGATCATCAGGTCGAACTCGTTGTTCTTCACCACGTCGGCCACCTGTGCCGGCTGCAGCGGCATGATCTTCGCCTTGATGCCCACGGCCCGGAGCTGGCCCTGGACGATCTTCATCACGGCGTCCCGGTCGGCCTGGCCGGGGGTGATGTCAAGCCGCAGCTCCGTGCCGGCCTTCCAGCCGGCCTCGGCGAGCAGCCGCTTGGCCTTCGCGGGGTCGTAGTCGTAGCGGACCAGGTCCGTCGGCTGGGCCCAGTCCGGGGCGAACAGCGCGGTGTCCGCGACGCGGGCCTGTCCGGACAGCACCTTCTTGACGATCGACTCACGGTTGATCGCGTGCAGGATGGCCTGGCGCACGCGCTTGTCCTTGAGCTTGCCGTTCTTCAGCGCGGTGTGCAGGGTCATGACGCCCGAGCCCGGCGCCTGCGCCACGGTGACCTTCTGGTCGCCCTTCAGCGGCTCCACCTCGGCGGCCGGAATCTGGGCGATGTCCACCTCGCCGGTCTGGAGTTGGGCGAGTGCGGCGTCGCCGGCGAGGAACTTGGTGACCAGCTTGGCCGCGGGGACCTTCCCCCAGAAGCGCTTGTTGGCCGCGAACTCGATGGTGTCGTCGTTGATCCACTTCGAGAACACATAGGGACCGCTGCCGACCTTCGGCGTGTGGAAGGCCTCGTTGCCCTTGAACTTGTCGTGCCCGATGCCTCCGTACACGTGCTCGGGGACGATGCCGACCTGCACCAGGTTCGCCAGGAAGCCGGAGTGCGGCTTGGCGAGCGTGATCTCGACGGTCTGGTCGTCGGGAGTCGCGATCCCGGAGATGTTCTTCGCCTTGCCGGCCTGGAACTCCTTGGTGCCCTTGATCGGCAGCATCGCCCCGGCCCAGACGGCCGCGGTCTTCGGGTCGGCGGTGGCCTCAAGCGAGAACGCCACGTCCTTGGAGGTGATCGGCTTGCCGTCGCTCCAACTCGCCTTGCGCAGGTGGAAGGTGTACTTCGTGGCGTCCGTGTTCACCTCCCACTTCTCGGCCACCCGCGGCGTGTACGCGCCCTTGGCCTCCGCGAGCAGCGGCTGGAACTGCAGGAGCGAGACCAGCCCGTCGCCACCGGTGAGCGCGGTGAACGGACTGAAGGCCGACGCCTGCAGGTACAGCTGGTAGGTGATCGTTCCGCTTCCGTCCTTGCCGCCGGACGAGTTGCCGCCACCCGACTCTGTACCGGCTTCGCTGCATCCCGCGACGGCGATCGCCAGGGCCGCGAGCAACGTCGCCCCTCGCATTCGCGTAGAGAAACCTGCCACGCTCGCCTCCTCACTGTCCGGCGATCCCCACCGGCCTAGTTTCAGCCACCGAAACGGATGGTTTCATTAGCTCGAACACTGGTTGACTGCTGTGTGGTTGTCAAGAGACCGGAGCCCACCGGTCCGGGAACCGTGATTCATTTGGTACTCACTGCGCGGTGAAGCCACCGTCGACAGGCAGCGTGACCCCGGTGACATACGCGCCGGCGTCCGACGCCAACAGCAGCAGGGCACCCGCCACGTCATCGCCGGAGGCCAACCGCCGCAAGGGAGTTCGCTCGGCGTAGGCCGCCCGGAACGACTCCGGCGCCGTACCGTCGTCCAGTCCCCCGGGGGCGAGGCAGTTCACCCTGATCCCGTCAGGGCCGAGCACACACGCGAGGTAGCGGGTGAGGCCGATCATGCCTGCCTTGTCGTACGCGTAGTACGCGGGCATCGACATGGCCGTGCCGGAGTAGAGACGCAGGTCGGGACCGGAGATGCCGTAGATCGATCCGATGTTGACGATCGATCCGCCACCCTGGTCGCGCATGGTGCGTGCCACCCGCTGGGTGAGCAGGAAGAGACCTCGCCCGTTGACGTCCTGGGTGGCGGCCCAGTCCTCCGCCGTGATCCCGTCGAGCCCGTGGCCCTGCCGGTGGACGGCGTTGTTCACCAGGACGTCGATCCGGCCCGGTTCCTGCTCGACCTGCTCGACGAACGCGCTCACGCTGTCCGGATCGGCCTGGTCGAGCGCCGCCGGCCGGACCGAGCCGGCGCCCGAGTCCACCAGTTCGGCCGCCGCCTCGGTGGCCTTCGCGAGCGATCTGCTGGTCAGCACCACCGACGCCCCCGCGAGGGCCAGCGTGCGGCACAGATGCGTTCCGTACAGCCCCGCGCCGCCGGTGACCACCGCGACGCGACCGTCCAGGCGGAACGACGGCCCCGCCGGGGCGGCCGGATTCCCCGTCATCCCGGGACCTCCGCGCACCGCAGGACCGCGGCGACGGCGGCCGAGAACTCCTCCGTCGGCGGTGTCAGCGGCATCGTGCTTCCCGGCACCGGCAGGCCGAGCGTGAGCGCCGCCGCGCACTTGATCGCCCCGATCGCCCGCGCCGGGAAACCGGCTCCGGGCAGCTCCGCGGCGAGGATGTCGAAGAGTGCGAGGTACGTTTCCTGGGCCGCGAGGCTGTCCTTGTCATTGCGGCCTGCGTGCTCCCACATCGTCACCGCCGGGCCGGGAAGGATGTTGGCGAAGCCGGGGACGATGCCGTGGAAGCCGGCGGCCAGGGCCGAGTCCAGGGTGAGTTCGCCCCCCGTGTAGACCCTGGCCGCGGTTCCGGCCAGCGCCCGGCAGAGCAGCCGCCCGGCGGACAGGTCGCCCGACGAGTCCTTGATCCCCGCGATCACGCCGTCCCGTACGAGCCGCACCTGAAGCTCCTGCGACAACGCCCGCGGCGTACGCACCGGCACGTTGTAGGCGATCACCGGTACGTCGACGGCGCCGGCGACCGCACCGAAGTGCGCGTACAACTCGTCTTCGGCGCAGTCGAAGAACAGCGGCTGCAAGGCCAGGACCGCGTCCGCGCCGGCGTCGACGGCCTCCCGTGCGGCCTGCACGGTGTCGCGGGTGCCCAGCCCTCCGACACCGGCCCACACCGGCACCCGTCCGGACACCGCGTCGGCCACCACACGCACCGTCTCGCGCCGGCCGGCCTGGTCCAGGCTCCCCAGTTCCCCGGTGGACCCGACGGCCAGCAGCCCGTTCACCCCGGCCGTGAGCTGTGCCTCGACCAGGACCCCCATGTGTGCCGGGTCGGGACGCTCCCCGGAGGCGTCCAGAAACGTGACCAGCGGGGTGATCACACCGCCGGGCAGCGCCGCCGGGGGCTGGTTCAGGGAGTCGCTCATCGGTCCGCTCCGCCTGTCGCCGGGATGTGGGCCACCACGTCGATCTCGAACTTGAGGTCGCCGATGCCGCCGCAGGTGGTGGTCCGGGCGGGGTACGGCTCCGAGAAGTGCTGCGGATAGAGGCGGTTGAACTCGTCGCGGTCCTCCCACCGGCCGAGGTAGCAGCGCACCGCGACCACGTCGTCCATCGAACCGCCGGCGGCGGCGAGGATCCGCTCGACGTTGGCCATCGACCGGCCCATCTCGCCGGCGAAGGAGTCCTCGACGATCCGGCCGGTGTCGTCGACCGACGCCTGTCCGGACACGAAGACCAGCTCGCCGGCGCGTACGGCGGGCGAGAACGGCAGGTGCGACCGGGGCGTCCCGGGTGCGGTGACGGCAGTACGTGGCATGAGTCGGATCGATCCTTCAGCTCGGGTAGGTCGTGGTGATCTCAAAGGGGTACATCGGAACACGTCGCCGCCGATACCGGAACTCAGTGACCGAATTGCGGGTGATCCCTGGGGAATCGGTCTCGACGACGACCGGTGCGCAGGTCCGCGCGAACCCCGCGCGCGGACCGTTGACGCCCTTGGCGATGACGGCCCGGAGGCAGTCCGGGTCGATGCCCACGGCGCGGTACTGAGCGGGCGAGACGGGCTGGATCACCTTCGAGGTGAGCACCACCAGCACGCCCTCGTCGGTGCGGACGCCGACCATCACGCCGCCGTCGAAGAAGCGGAACCCGCCGTGGGCGACGTGCTCCTCCTCGTACAGCCCGCTGTGCCGTCCTACGAGCACCCCGGTCAGCCGTACCGGCGCACCGTCCTGTTCGACGGACCGCCCGCCGGCCTGCACGTCGACCCTCCCGCCGACCTCGACACCGGCGAGCCGGGCCACGGCCTCGGGATCGTGGAGCGTGGTCCCGGCCCCGGAGATCCCGCGCCGCAGGGCCTCCGCCAGCATCACCGTGGAGTCGCCCGGGCCGCCCCCGCCGATGTTGTCGCCGACGTCCAGTACGAGCAGCGGCCGGTCGCCCTTGTGGTCCGCGATGGTCTGGACCGCCTCAACGACCGGAACTCCGCCGCCTTGCAGCGCCTCCCGCTGCGACCACACCGCCTCGGCGAGGCGCCGTGCGGCGTCGCGGGCGCGCGCCCGCTCGGGATGCATGGCGATGACCGACATCCCCATCTGCGGGGTGTCGGCGTAGGGGAAGCCCTCCAGGATGCTGACCTCCAACATCCCCGGCTCGGCCTCGATCTCCCGGGCCCCGGCGAGGAGACCGGCCATCGGCTCCTGGCCGGTGTCCTGCCGGACGATGGTCACCACCAGCGGCAACTGCTCGACCACCAGGGCCGGACACACTCCGGCACGGATGGCGTCGATCACCAACCGCCGGCAGCGCACGGCCTTGATCCGCGCGTCCACATGGGGATTCGTCTGGTACGCCGTCATGACGTCGACCGCGTCGACCAGCCGCTGGTCGACATTGGCGTGCATGTCGAGGACCGTGCCGATCACCGCGTCGGGACCGACGGCCTCGCGGACCCGCTCGGCGATCTCCGCGTCGGCGGCCGTGTGCTTCTCGGCGACCGCGGCACCGTGCAGGACCAGGAGTACGCCGTCGACCTCGCCGGCCGCCGAGAGCTCCTCGCACATCCGGCCGACGAGGACTTCGAACGCCTCCTGCGAGACCGGTCCGCGCGGTGTCACATAGGCCACCGGCAGCGGCAGGAGCTCCACGTCCGGATCCACCGCCGGGTCCAGCGGCTCCAGGAAGCCTCCGGGGACGGCGTGCGAGTCGCGGTAGTGCTCGATCAGCTCGGCGCCCGCGTGGACGCCGCCGTCCTGATACGCGGCCAGGTCCGCCAGCTCCGAGGAGAAGGTGTTCGCCTCGTGCAGCAGTCCGACCACGGCCAGCCGGATCATCCGACGACACTCCCGTCGCACAGCGCGGCACGCGGTGGGCCGGTGACCGCGACGGTCGCGGCGACCGCCTCGTCGAAGGCCTGGACGGTCGTGTCGACGTCCGCCCGGGTGTGCGCGGTCGACAGGTACCAGCGGCCGCCCGGAAGCGCGAAGACCCCGCGGCGCAGCAACTCCACCGTCAGCGCGTCGTACCACTCCTGGTCCCCGGCGAGGAACTGCGCGAACGTGTCGCACTGGTCCAGGCCCGGCAGCACCTGTACGACCGGGCCGACCTGGTTGACCGCGGCGGTCACGTCGTACCGGTCGAGCGCACCGCGCAGTCCGTCCGCCAGGCGGCGGCCGTGGTCCTCGAACGCCGGGTAGACGCCGGGTTCGGAGAGCGCCTCGATCGTCGCCTGCACGGCCGCGAGCACCACCGGATTGCCGTTGTACGTGCCGGCGTGGACGACGCCACGCGTGGACTGGTCCAGGACGTCGGCCCGCCCGGCGACGGCGGCCACCGGGTACCCGCCGGCCAGGGCCTTGGCGAGAACCACCAAGTCCGGCCGGACACCGTAGAGTTCGGCCGCGCCTCCCCGTGCGAGCCGGAACCCGGTGATGACCTCGTCGAAGACCAGGAGGGTCCCGGTCTCGTCGCAGAGCGCCCGAAGGCCGGCGAGGTACCCGTCCGGTGGGGCGATCACCCCGGAGTTGCACAGCACCGGCTCGACGAAGACCGCCGCGATGTCCTGCACGGGTTCCCGCAGGATCGCGGCGACCGAGTCCAGGTCGCCCCACGTCGCCATGCTGACGTCGGAGAGCGCGCCGCTGTTCTGCCCCTTGGTGGCCGGCCCGTCCAACCGTCCCTCGGCGTCGGGGCGGTAGCCCAGGAGGAACGCGTCGGACCAGCCGTGGTAGTGGCCGGTCATCTTGACGAACCGGTTCCGTCCGGTGGCCGCCCGGGCCAGCCGCAGCGCGATCTGGTCCGCTTCCGACCCGGTGTTGGACCAGAGCACCCGCTCCGCGCCGGGCACGGCCTCCAGAACGGCTTCGGCCGCCAGGTACTCGAGTTCGTGGCCGGCACCGAAGGTGGCACCGAGCGGCAGCCGCCGGGTGACCGCCTCGGTGAGGCCGGGATGTCCGTGACCGAGGATCACCGGACCCCAACCCAGCACGTAGTCCAGGTAGTTGTTGCCGTCGACGTCCGTCAGGGTCGAACCGCGGCCGCCGCGGAAAAACAGCGGGTGCGGTCGCATCGACCCGCGCATACCGGTGGAGACGCCGCCTGGCAATGACGCCTTGGTCCGGTGCCACAGGCGGGCGGACGTGGGCCAACTGTCGATCATTCGGTGCGTCCTCGTTTCGTCGTCGCCGTCGATGAGCCGCTCGCCAAACCTCGCCGGAGTTTCGGTGATTGAAATTCAGATTCCGGTGACCCGAACGCTAACGTGCCCCCTGCAACGAGGTCAACAGTGAGTTCGCGGTCGGTCCGGCACAGCTCACGGAGTGGGCCGCACACCGGCCGTGATTCAATAGGCAAAACTCATGATTCGCTGAGCGGAACAGCTGGGAGGCCGCCGATGAGCACGTCACCGTCGTCCGCGGCCCTTTCGCCCGTCGACGCTCCCCGGTGCCATCTGGCCGAGAGCCCGCGCTGGGACGGCGTGGCGTGGTGGTGGCTGGACGTCGCGATCGGCGCTGTGTACCGGATGGCACCCGGAGAGCCGACCCGTCTGGTTCTCAGGACCGGGCGCCGCGCCTCGTTCCTCGCCCCGCTCGCCCCCGGCTGGCTGGTCCTGGCCGACGGCACCCGGCTGCGGCGCCTGACGGTCGCCGACGATCTCGCCGTCCATGCCGCGCCCTGGGTCCGGCTGAGCCTGCCGGAGGGATGGCTGCTCAACGACGGCTGCCTGGCCCCTGACGGATCGGTCTGGGTGGGCTCGGTTCCGCCGGCCGGCGGCGACGGCCGGCGTCCGCCGGACGGAGCGCTGATCCGGATCGCCACCGACGGCACGATCACCTCGCCGGTGTCCGGGTTCGCCCTGTCCAACGGCCTGGCCTGGACCGATGCGCGGACCCTGCTGCACGTCGACAGCCAGAGCGGCATCGTCTGGCGGCATCGGTTCGACGACGGTTTCACCCGCGCCGACTCGACGGAGTACCTGCGGGTACCGGCCGAGGAGGGCCTGCCGGACGGCCTGGCGGTGACGGACTCCGGCGTGGTCTGGCTTGCCGTGTACGGCGCGGGTGAGGCCAGGGCGATCCGCGACGGCCGGACGGTGGCACGTGTTCCGGTGCCGGCCGCGCAGGTCACCGCGGTCGCCGTCGGCGGCGCCGCGGCCGGCCACCTGCTCGTCACCACCGCCCGCGAGGGGTTCGACGCCGCCAGATCCGCGGCCGAGCCCGCCGCCGGAATGGTCTTCAGCGGCCCCGTCGGCGGGGTCTGGTGACTACGATGAACCAACTGGGAGAAGGGGTTTGACCGCCATGGCAGCCAGCACCGAGTCCGCTTCGGCCTATCCGATCCGGGGCGTGGACCGGGTCTGCGACATCCTCGACACACTGGCCAACTCCGACGGCGGGGTGACCCTGACCGAGGTGGCGGCCGCCACCTCGCTGCCGAAGAGTTCGGCCTTCCGGTACCTGACCGCGCTAGAGGCCCGCCACTACGCCGAGCGGGACGCCAGCACCTCGGCCTATCGCCTCGGCCCGGCGTTCCGGCCCCAGCACACCCGCGGTATCGAGCGGCTCACCGAGATCGCCCGCCCGGTCCTGGAGCGGCTGCGCGACGCCACCGGCGAGACCCTCAACCTGGGCCTGCTTGACGGCACCATGATCGTGCACGTGATGGTGGTCGAGAGCCCGAACGCGATGCGGCTTGCCGCCCGCGTCGGTGACCGGGGGCACGTACACGCCACCGCGCTCGGCAAGGCGCTGTGCGCTGAGCTCCCCGAGGACCGCGTACGGGCGATCCTGCACGCGGCCGGGCTGCCCCGGTTCACCGCGTCGACCATCGTCGACGCGGACGACTACCTCGCCGAGGTCGAGCGGGTCCGGGAGCAGGGATTCGCGGTGGACGACCAGGAGAACCAGGACGAGGGCCGGTGCGTCGCGGTCAGCATTCCACGGCTCACCTTCCCGGCCGGTATCAGCCTCAGCGCTCCGGCCAGCCGGTTCGAGCCGGCAGACGTGCCGGCCGTCGCCCGGCGGCTGCGCAAGGCGGCCGCCGGGCTCGGCAAGGCACTCGTGGGCTGAGCGAGCCGCCCGCGCTCAGAGCTTGGTCATCGCACCGACGGTCGCCAGCGCGGGCAGCCCCGCGTAGGTGTCCTGGACGATCAGTTCGTCGATCGCCATGTCCACTGCCGCGGATCCCGACCAGCCGAGCATCAGCAGGTGGGTCACCACCTCGGCCGGTGCGAAGACCGGGAGGGTGCCGCACTCCTTTCCGTCGACCGTGACCTTGACCGTCTTGGCGAGCAGGTCGACGGCGAGGTCGATGGTGGCGTACTGGTTCGCGACCAGGGTGGTGTTCTCGGGGAGTGGTTTCAGCGCCCTGTTGAACGCCATGATCGCGCGCTTGTCGTTGGCGAAGGTGAAGTCGGCGTCGGCCTTGGTCTGGGCGATCTTGACGTACTTCGTGGTCACGGCCGGCCCGGACGCGGTGAAGGCCCCGCCCGACCCGGTGACCGTCCAGTTGGTCAACCGGGTCCAGTCGCCCTTGTTGGTGTCGGAGACCCAGACGGACAGGTCGGCGGCGGTGAGCCGGCTCCCGCCGCCGTCGTCGCCGATCCGGACCTCGGTGAGCTGCGCCGGGGTGGTGAACGAGGCGCCGATACTGCGGCGTTGGTAGTCGAGGGCGATCTTCCCCTCGTAGTCGAAGTGGCCGAGATTGCCCTTGGCCGGGTCCACGTCGTCGTCCACGTAGCCGATCGTCGACTCGCCACGCGCCGCCGCGGGGGCGAGCAACTGCCCCGTGGGGGTCACGCGCAGGATCTGCACCGTGCCCGTCGCCTGGGGATCGCTGCCGAATCCCTCCTGGATCGCCAGGTCGAGGTTGGACCCCACCGCCGCCCAGCGAACCCGGAAGCGGATCCGGCCCTTGCGGATCGCCGGGAACAAGCGCGAGGCACCGACCGTCCCCCCTGCGGGAGCCTTCATCTGCAGCGCGCTGGTCGCGCCTCGGGCGCCGCTCGTCAGTGTGAGCGAACCGCCCCCGGACACCCGGTGCCAGCGGTCGTGCGCCAGCTCGGACCCCTGCCCGACCAGCGAGCTGAGTGAGTAGCGGTAGCCGAGGGTGTCCAGTGCCCCGTGGCTGTCCCGGAGGTAGCGCACTTCGTCCTCGATGTACAGCGTCTGCGGCCCGCCATCGGGGAAGGTGAGGGTCCAGGTGCTCCACCCGAAGAGCCGGTCCTTGGTGCCGATCGGGACGGAGTCGGCCTCCATGACGCGCATGTAGTAGTTGCTCGGGTTGCCGCCGGACGGATTGATGCCGGGCACCGACAGCGAGGTGGCGCCGATGAGGTCGTGGTAGCCGTTCCAGGAGGCGCCGCCGTTCTTGCTGTACGCCATGGTCAGGTTGTTGCGCCAGTAGCTGGCCTGCCCCTTCGAGTTGTGGCCGGACCAGCTGAGCTGCATGTCGCCGATACGGCCCGTCGACAACGCGGGGAAGGTGTTGGTGGACAGGACCTTGCTCTCCGTCAACGGCGTCCAGGTGCGGCCGTCGTCCGTCGACTCGCTCGTCACCATGTAGTAGCGGCCCCTGCCCTGGCCGCGGGCGAGCAGCAGCACGGAGCCGTCGGAGCGCACCGCCAGAGCGGTTTCACTGACGCCCACCTCGAAACCGCCGCCGGGGATGGTGAACTCCACCGGCACCTGCTGCCAGGAGTCGCCACGGTCGGTGGAGCGGAAGATCGTCACCGCGAAGGTACCGACGGAGGTGTAGGGGTAGCTCACCGGGACGAGCCAGGCGCCGGACGGAGTACGCACGGGGTTGGTGTAGGTCAGCGCCCAGGCGGCGTTCCTGCCGGCCGCGGGCGAGTGCGGCAGCAGTTGCTGCACGCTGGTGAAGACCGGTGAGCCGTCGGCGTCGAAGGTGCTCGCCTTGGCCACCCAGCAGGTGCAGTCCTTGTCCTTGGGGTCGAGCCAGTCGGTGCCGGCCGAGGTCCGGAGGCGGTAGAAGAAGTAGTGCAGCGATCCGTCGGCCGGATCCACGTAGTAACTGCCGGTGCTGTAGCCGCACTCGGCGTTCGAGCCGCTTGAGGTGCCCGGCACGAAGTCCTTCACCGCGCCGAACGTCCTGCCGCCGTCGTACGAGTACCGCGCCCCGATGCCGCCCTTGCCCGCGGCGTCGTGCCAGCCCCCGGTGGCCACCACCACACCGGAGGAGAGCACCAGCGGCCGGTGGTCGTTGCCCCAGGTCTTGCCGTCGGCCTGGTGGCTCAGCCGCACCAGGGTCCGCTGGCCGTACTCGACCTGCAGCGCGGCGGCGTCGTGGTGGACGACGTCCCGCGCGGACGGATTGCCGGTGAACGCCTTGATGGTGAGCTGCTGCCCGGCCGCGATGGTCGGGATGCGGACGAACACGCCCCCGGAGTCGGCGTACGCGTGCAGGTAGTTGTTCTGGCTGTCCCCGAAGCGGAGGTCCGCGAGGTCACTGCTCAGTCTGCCGGTGTCGACCAGCGCGTCGGTGCGGATCCGGTCGAGGGGGATGTAGACGGCACGGTCGTTGAGCGTCGCGGTCGTGGGGTTCCGGACCGCCAGCTCCATGCTGGTGGTCCAGGTACCCGCGCCACCGGCGAGCAGTGCGGGCATCGCGAGATCGTACGCCTTGATCCCGGTCTGCATGTCGGACAGGACGAAGGTGCAGCGGGCCGTGTCGGTGTACTCGCGGTGGCAGTGGACCTTCAGGTAGCGGCGGGTCTGGGCCGGAAACAGCAGCCACACCGCGTCGCCCAGGTCGACCACCTGGACTCCGGCGACCTTCGCCCAGCTCTCGTTGTCGGCGCTGGAGTACACCGACCAGTCACGCTGGTTCAGCGCGTGCGCGCCCCATGCGTTGGTCAGTGCCAGGGCGTTCACGCTGCTCGAACCGACATCGATACCGATGCTCCGGTAGTCGTAGTCGACGGCGTACGCGACGTGCACGCCCCACTGGGACAGGGCACCGGTCTTCGGGTTCAGGTCGTGATCGCGGTAGCCGACCGGACCGGACACCTCGCCGGCGGGCTCCGCGGCCGCGGCGAGGCCCGGAGCGGCCATCAGGGCGGTGACGGCACCGGATCCGGTCACCATCAGGAAGTTGCGGCGGGACAGAGTCATCACGTGCTCCTCGCGAACGGCGACGGGGATGTCAGTCACCACAAGATGGTTCAGTGAATGAAACCAAGGTTTCGATACGTCGGACGACGATAGGATGCCGCCAGGTACCCGTCAATGACTTGCGAGCCTTGACCGGGCCGCCGCGAGCCGATTAGCGTTTCCGCCTGGCAATACCTGAGTTCCAGTGACTGAACCCGGGCGGATGCCCTGGGAAGGAGTCTTCCCCTCATGACCACGTTCTCGGCCGGGTCTGCCATCCAGCTACGGGACCACGGGTTCGCCGACTTCCGGGCGGGTACGCCGGGCGACGCGGGCCAGAACATCTACGTCTCCGCGGCCGGTGTGCTGCAACGCATCCACTACAGCTGCGTGAGCGGCAGTGGATACGTCGACCTGCCGTTCGCCAACTCGCACGACGACTCCCCCAAGGTCCCGGTGGACCTCTACACCGGACTCCCGAGCACCGGCCCGGCGGCCCACCTGCCCACGTACGGAGCGATGGCCGGGGCCGCCGCCGACCTCACCGGCGACGGGTACGACGACCTGGTCGTGGCCAACCAATACGACGGATGCGGCAACGAGGTGCCCGGGCAGATCTACTTCGGGGGCCCGTCGGGCCCTTCGACGAAGGCCACGGCCGAACTCTGGGCGCCCGACTCCAGGGACGTCGCCGTCGGGCGGTTCGACGGCGGCCGGCCGGCGGTGGTCTTCGTCAGCCGCGGCACCGTGCGGATCTTCGCGCAGGACGAGCGGGGTTTCGTCGCGGACCGGTTCACCGACCTCCCGTTCGGCGTTGAGGTGCAGGCGATCACCACCGCGGATCTCGACGGCGACGGATGCGACGAGCTCCTCGCCCGCGGCACCGACGGAATCGTCCGGGTGCTCTGGGGCCGCCGTGCCGCGCCGCTGTCATGGGACCGCCACACCGCGCTGCCCACCGAGCTGTCCGGCGTGATCGAAGCCGGAGTCGGCGTCAACGCGGCCGCTTCGGGAGCGTCGCAGACGCCGACCGCCCCGGAGACCGGTCCTGACGGCGAGGTCCTGGACCCGGTGGCCTACAGCCGCTCGGTCGGTTCGATCCACGCCGAGGACGCCCCCACCGCTCCGCGGCTGAAGACCGTGCCCTGGCACGGCAGGGCCGCGCTGTTCTGCCCGCGGGAGGACCGGACGGTCCTGCTCGGTTTCACCGCCGACCGCCGGCCGGTGGACCTGCTGACCGTACGGACCGGTCCGGCCCAGTCGGTGGAGACCGCCGACCTCACCGGCACCGGCACCACCGACCTGATCGTGCTGGACCGGCACCCCGGCGAAGCCGCTCCCGCCGCCCAACAGTGCACGGTGTACTGGGAGTCCTCGCAGTACCGGCCCGACCACGGCAGCGGCATCGACGTGCACCGCGGCGTCGACGTACTCGCCGTCGACCTCACCGGTCGCGGCCGGCCCGACATTGTGGTCTGCCAGGGCGCGGCCGAACGCACCTACACCCACGAGAGTCTGGTGCTGCGGACCGACGGCGGCGCACTCGCACCCGTGGAGGCCTTCGCCACCCACTGCGCCACCGACATCCTGGCCCTGCGCGGCCCGCTCGGCCCGGCCCGTCTTGCCGTCGTGAACCACAAGGCGCACAGCCGTTTCGGGGACGTCGCCACGTACATCTACCTGGGCGGACCGGACGGGTACGACGAGACCCGCCGCCTTGAACTCACCGGCTGGGCCGCCACCGAACTCCGGTACGTGGACCTCGACGACTCGGGCCGACCGGACGTCTACCTGTCCAACTCCAACGAGAACGACCTCGACCGTCCGCACGGATCGTTCCTCTACCACGCGACCGACGACGGCGTCGACCCGAAGAACCGGACCGAGCTGGGCACCACGCGCAACATGTCCACGCTGGTGGCCGACCTGAACCGGAACGGGTACCTGGACCTCATCACCGCCGGGTTCTCCCGGGACCGGCTCCAGATCTTCCCCGGCGGCCCGGACGGCTTCGGCGATCCGGTCGACGTACCGCTGGTGATCGACGGAGTCACCTACCAGCAGCCGCGCTTCATGTCGATCGGCGATCTGACCGGTGACGGCCATCTCGATCTGGTGATCCCGGAACTCGGCCCGACCGGCGGTGTCATCCTGCTCTGGGGCGGCCCAGAGGGCTTCGACGCGAGCCGGGCGACCGTACTGCGCTGCGGCAAGGCGGTGTCGAGCCGGATCGCCGACCTCACCGGCGACGGCTGGCCCGACCTGGTGATCGGCGGCTACCAGGGCAACGACCCCGGCGACCGGTACCGCGCGTCGGTGTTCGTCTACTGGGGGTCCGAGGACGGCTTCAGCGACTCCCGCCGGACTCAGCTGCCCGCGTCGTTCCCGGCCGACGTCGCGGTCGCCGACCTCAACGGCAACGGCCGCCTCGACATCGCGGTCGCCTGCTACAGCGCGCACCGCACCCGTGACATCGACTCGTACGTCTACTGGGCCGACGAGGACGGCTTCCATCCGGCCCGGCGTACCCGGCTTTTCCAGCACTCGGCCTGCGGGTTGCTGGCCGCCGACTTCACCGAGACCGGCCGGATGGACCTGGCCGTGGCGAACCACAAGACCGACGGGAACCACCCCGGTGGCTCGGTGATCTGGCACGGCGGCCCCGACGGGTTCGCCGAACACCGCACCCAGACGCTGCCCACCCGCGGCCCGCACGGCATCTTCCACGCCGACCTGGGCAACGTCAGGGACCGAGGCATGGTCGAGCACTTCACCTCCCGCGTACACCGCGTTCCGGACGGGGGACGACTGGCCGGGCTGGAGTGGGGAGGACTGGTCCCCCCGAAAACCTGGGTCAGCGGGCAGATCAGGTACGCGGACGACGAGAAGGCGCTCGCCGCCGCACCCTGGCTCGGACCGGACGGCACCCCGGACACCCACTTCACCAACGACGCGGGCGGATGCGACCTCCAAGTGGGCCGGTTCCTCCAGTACCGCCTCGCCCTGGGCGCCGTGAACGCGGTGGCGACCCCGCGGATCGAGTCCGCCACGATGAACGTCACCGTCCCGGACCCGCGGAGGAACACATGACGCCCACCGGATGGACGGCCGGGTCACTGCTGCCGCAACCGGACCCGGTCACCTGGGTGTTCACCGGGGACAGCGTGACGCAGGGTGCCCGGCACACCAACGGCTGGCGCGACTACACCGAGTTGTTCGCCGAACGCTGGCGCTGGGAACTCGGGCGCGGCCGGGACACCGTCATCAACACGGGGGTCTCCGGCCGGCGGATCGGCGATCTCCGGGAGGACCTCGACCACAGCGTTCTGCGCCACCGGCCGGACGTGGTGGTGCTGATGCTCGGGCTCAACGACGCGGATCTGGGACAGGAAGGGCTGGACGCGTTCACCGACGGCTACGCCTCGGTGCTGCGCCGGCTGACCCAAGAGTCCGACGCCACCCTCGTCGTGCAGACCCCGAACCAGGTCGCCGTGTACGACGAACCCCGCCGGGCGGTTCTTCCCGAATACGCCGACGCCGTACGGGATCTCGCCGCGCGGTTCGACGCCGTGCTGGTCGACCACTATCGCGCGTGGACCGAGACCCAGCCGGACGACCGGACGGAGTACTGGATCTCGCACGGATGCCACCCCAACGAGTACGGCCACCGGGCGCTGGCGCTGGAGCTGTTCAGCGCTCTGGAGCTGGACGGTCCGGAGGCCACCCTCACCCGAGCTTTCCTGCCCTGATACCGGCCGCGCCGGTCGGCGCCGACCACCCCCGTCGCTGAACTGCCCTTCCGTTCCTGGAGATTGAGCCCGTTTACCTCATGCGCATCGGTGCCCTCGGCGCCGAGAAACCCGTCGTCCGCCTCGACGCCGACACCTACGTCGATGTCGGCGACGTCGTCACCGACTTCGACGAGACCTTCTTCGGCACCGGCGGCCTCGACCGCATCCGCCCGCTGGTGGCCGAACGGGCGGCGGCGGGCCGGGTGTCCCGCTTCGCCGGGGAGCGCGTCGGCGCCCCCCTCGCCCGCCCTCACCAGATCCTGTGCGTCGGCCTCAACTACCGTGACCACGCGGCCGAGACGGGGATGCCGGTGCCCGAAGAGCCGATCCTGTTCACCAAGTCGCCCAACACGCTCGTCGGCCCGAACGACGACGTCCGCATCCCCCGCGGCTCCACCAAGCCCGACTGGGAGGTCGAGTTGGGCATCGTCTGGGCTTGATCCGCTTTGGCGGACATTCGAGATCAGGGGTTCAGCCCCGAGAGGATGTCCATCATGGAGAGCATGGGGAAGAAGAAGCCTCGCCCTCGCCGCTCGTTCACGCCGGAGTTCAAGGCCGAGATCGTCGAGCTGTGTCGACACGGTGACCGCTCGGTCGGTCAGATCGCCAAGGACTTCGATCTGACCGAGACCGCGGTGCGCGACTGGGTCCGGCAGGCCGAGGTCGATGCGGGCGAGCGGGATGGCCTGACCAGCAGCGAACGAGAGGAACTGGCCGCGCTGCGGCGGGAGAACCACCGCCTGCGTGAGGACGTCGACATCCTCAAGCGGGCCACGGCTTTCTTCGCTCAGGAGACCCGGTGACGGTGCACCCGTTCATCGAGGCGGAGAAGCGTGCAGGTCACAGCGTCAAACGAGCGTGTGAGCTGCTGAAGGTCTCCCGGACCGCCTTCTACGCCCGCCGCAGCGGCATGCCCGGCCCACGGGCGGTCCGTGACGCCGAGCTGGCGAAGCAGATCGCCGACGTTCATACGCGATCGCGGGGAAGCTACGGCGCCCCGCGCATCCATGCCGTCCTCAAGCGGGAGGGCGCCGGGTGCGGCCGGCGCCGTGTCGCGCGGCTGATGCGGGCTGCAGGCCTGCAGGGCAGACACCGCAGACGACGGCACCTGACGACGATCCCCGATCCACGGGCTGCCGTGCGGCCCGATCTCATCGTCCGGGACTTCCAGCCCGACGCCGGCTCACTGGACACCCGCTGGTGCGGCGACATCACCTACATCGCCACGGAGGAGGGCCGGCTCTACCTGGCCACCGTCATCGACATCGCCTCGCGTCGCGTGGTCGGCTGGGCGACGGCCGACCACCTTCGGACCGATCTGGTCGCCGATGCCCTCATGGCCGCCTGCCGGCAGCGCCGACCCACCAACCCGGTGATCTTCCACTCTGATCGCGGCTGTCAGTACACCAGCCAGCAATTCGCCTCACTGGCCGACCAGTTGGGGGTCCGTCTGTCAGTCGGCCGCACCGGACAGTGCTGGGGCAACGCACTGGCCGAGTCGTTCTTCGCCACCATCAAGCGCGAGTTGCTCCACACCGCCGCCTGGCCCAGCCGGGCCGCCGCCCGCACCGCGATCTTCGATTTCATCGAGAGCTGGTACAACTTGCACCGTCTGCACAGCAGTCTCGGCTATCGCAGCCCAGCCGAATACGAGACTGCGCTCGTAGCCTGACCACCACACCAATGGTGTCCGTCAAAGCGGAACAAGCTCAGTCGGCGCAGGGTGACCGGCACGGTCTAGACATCGGGCGCCCCCAGGCCGCGGTGGAAACCGTAGCCGGTGGTGGCCACGGCCGTTCCCGTCGCGAGCAGAGCGACCGATCGGGCCAGGACAAGGCGTCGATCGACCATCTGCGGCCCGTCGGCGTCAGGACGCGAGTCCGCGATCCCCGCCGATATCGCGGTGGTGTCAGACGGCGAATGGTGTGCCATCGGCACCCGGTCGGCTTCCGCGAAGCTGTCGGGGTCGGATTTTGCGCAACGGCTCAGCGCACACGCCGTGAGGCATACCGGAATCTCGAGGACGGCAAATACCATCACAAGGTAGGCGGCCAAGGCGACCCAGGCGAACGTCGGCCAGGCGATCCAGGCAATGCGCGCGGGGTTGGCGTACTGGGCGGCAAGAACACCCGTAGGAACCAGGATCGTGAGCGCCACCGCCGCGGTCTGCCCTGCACGGCGCAGCCGGATGGAGGCGGCGACGTTCTTGACGAGCCGCAGGTAGAGATAGCGGTGGCCGGTGGCCGAGACGACGATGCTCGCTCCGGCGACGGCGACTTCCTGTGCGAGGGTGCTCAAGTCGCTGCCCTCGGCGGTGTGGCCGAGCTGTGGGGTGACAGTCCGCACGGGTCGGTGGGGTGGGTGCGTATGGGCATGGCGGTGGAAAGCTCCTTGATGATTGCTGAGTAGTTGGTGCTGTGGTGTGTGGTGGCGTGGCCGTGCCGTTGTAGCCGGCGGTGCCGGCCCGTAGGGCTTCGTAAGCGTACTCGTCGAGGTTGCACGATGCGGTAGGCAGTGAGCTGGAGGGCAGGACTGAGCGGGGCCAGATCCCCTTCGGTGCGCAGGTCGGCGGTGGGGCGGCGCGGGCAGGTCCTGAAGGGTCGGCTGCGGGGACAGCGGGGTGGTGTCGTTGTGCGTTGGGGGGCGTCGTTCACGATGAGCAGCCGGCGCAGTTCCGCGAGAGCCTCGCGGCCGCTATCGACGATGAGGGCGAGTGTGTCGGCGGACTTCTCGGAGCGGGATCTGGCCAGGGCGGCTGCTCCGTCGGCCAGGCCGACGACGACCGCAAGGGTGTGGCCGAGGATGTCGTGCATCTCGCGGAAGACGTGGGTGCGTTCCCGGGCCGCGGTCAAGCGGGTCTGCTGGTCTCTCTCGGTCTCCAGGGTCACGATGTAGGCCTTCGCCAGGCGCCCGGGCAGGGCCAGGCCCGCGCAGGCGGTGACGGCGAGCAAGGCAAGCAGCGTGATCATCTCGGGGCGTTTGGCGTGCTGCAGGTGGCCGCTTCCCCAGAACTCCTCTACTCGGACGATGAGTTGGGCGGCGGTAACCGTGCAGGCGAGAGCCAGTCGGCGGGGCCTGCCGTAGCGGCCGACGTTGTAAAGCGCGACGATCCGGGCGGCGTCGGCGCCGTTGAGGACGTTCAGCGGCAGCACCAGGACGGAGGCGGCTGTGATGAGGGCGGACACCAGCCCGGGACGGCGTTCGCGCCACAACGGCGGCACGGTGTAGGCGAGGGTGAGGACGATCTCGCTGGCAGATAGGCGCGGTTGGCCGGGTTCAACAGTGAGGGCAGCCCGAGGACGGCGCAGAACGCAGGCACGGCCCACCGCCGCAACTGGGGATGGGCGCGGTCGAGCATCCGCCATGCGGCCAGTCTGCTGATGATCGACACGGTGACGCGGTGGTCGGGGTCGCTGGTCAGTGACTGCGGAAGCCGGGAGGCGTGGGAGGAGGCGCCGCGTGCGCTCTTCGGTGGTCGGCTCGGGCATGGCAGGTTCGGGCCTTTTCGCTGTCCGGGCAGGGTCAATGAGCCCGGTCAGCTGACGTGCAGCGCACTCTGTGCTGTCCGGGCCCCGGGGACCGCCCGCCAGCCCTCGGGGGAAGGGCCGACGGACGGGGTCGAGGCGTGCCGGGTGTGCGCCTACCCGAGGGGAGCAGGTGCCGTCGGCTCCAGGTCGGCCGGGGCGGGGATGTACGCCTGACGGTCGCGTTCGGCCAGGGCGTGGCGAAGCTTCTCGCCTTCAACGTCCACGTTGGGCAGCAGGCGGTCGAGCCGGCGGGGAAGCGCCCAGGCCCGTGCGCCGAGCAAGGTCATTACCGCGGGCACGAGGGTCATGCGGACGACGAACGCGTCGAAGAGGACCGCGGTGGCAAGACCCATGCCGATCGACTTCACCAGGGCGATGTCGTCGAGGAGGAATCCGGCGAACACCGAGATCATGATGACGGCGGCGGCGGTGACCACACGGGCCCCGTGCCGGAACCCGGTGACGATCGCCTCGGTGGAGCCGGCGCCGTGGACGTACGCCTCGCGCATCCCGGAGACGAGGAAGACTTCGTAGTCCATGGCCAGACCGAAGACGACACCGATCAGCAGAATGGGCAGCAGGCTGACGATGGGCGCGGTCTCGTCGACGCCGAAGACGCCCTTCAGCCAGCCCCACTGGAACACGGCGACCAGCACGCCGAGGGTGGCGACCACGCTGAGCAGGAAGCCTGCCGCGGCCTTGAGCGGAACCAGCACCGAACGGAACACGAGCAGCAGCAGGAGCAGTGCGAGACCAACGACGATGGCAAGGTAGGGCACCATCGCCTCGCCCAGCTTGGCGGAGACGTCGATGTTGAGCGCGGTCGTGCCGGTCACCATCACCTGCGCGCCGCTGTCCTTCTCCACTGTGCTGCTGCGGTCGCGTATGTCGGCGGCCAGGTCGACCGTGGCCTGGCTGGTGGGTGAGCTGCCCGGCACCGCGGTGATCAGGGCGACGTCACCGGCTTCGTTGAAGACCGGGGGTCGCACGGTAGCGACGTCGTCGAGGCCGTCCAGCATGGCGGAGGTGTCCTTGGCTGCGGCCTTCGCGTCCTCGCTGCCCCGCGCGTCGACGACGACGGTCAGCGGGCCGCTGAAGCCCGGCCCAAAGCCCTTGCTGAGCGTGTCGTAGGCCATGCGCTGGGTGCTGCCGGGGGCGGCCATGCTGTCGTCGGGCAGGGTCAGCCGCAGCGACAGCGCCGGTATGGCCAGCACGCCCAGACCGACGACGGAGGCCAGCAGCATCTTCCAGGGGTGGCGGGTGACGAAGCGGCCCCAGCGCACGCCCATCGTGACGCGTCGGCCGTGCTGCGCGGCGCGCATGCGGCGCGTGGTCAGGCGGCCATTGGCCACGCGGGTGCCGGTGAAGCCCAAAGTGGCCGGCAGGAGGGTGAGCGCGACCAGCACGGCGACGGTGATGGCGAAGGCCGCGGCCAGGCCCATGGTGGTGAGCATCGCGATCCCGATGACACTCAGACCCACCAGCGCGATGATCACGGTCAGGCCGGCGAAGACCACCGCCGAGCCCGCGGTGCCCAGGGCGCGTCCGGCAGCTTCCTCCGGCTCGTGGCCCTCGCGCAGCTCCGTGCGGTAGCGGGAGACGATGAACAGGGCGTAGTCGATCGCCACCGCCAGGCCCAACATGAGCGCCAGGGTCTGTGCGTTGGAGGCCATGTCGACGAACGACGACGCAACGGTGATGGCGCACAGGGCCACGCCGACGCCGACGATCGCGGACAGCAGCGGCAGTCCGGCCGCGACCAGCGAACCGAAGGTGATGACCAGGACGAAGGCGGCGACCAGCAGACCGATCAGTTCGGCGGCGTTGCTCTGTTCCTCCTCCAGTACCGCGTTGCCGCCCAGACTGACGTTCAGGCCCGCCTTCTCGCCCTTGTCCGCCACCTCGTGCAGGGCGTCCGATGCGGCGGGAGTGATATCGGCCTGCGGGACGGCGTAGGTCACCTGGGCGTAGGCGATGCTGCCCGAGGAGCTGACCAGGCCGCTGGCGAAGGGATCGGCGACGCTCGCCACCTGCGGTGCCTTTTGCAGGTCGGCGACCAGAGACTCCACCCGCTGCTTGTGCGCAGCCGACGTCAGCTTCTGCCCGTCTGCGGCCTCGATGACCACACGGGCCGTGGCGCCGGAGGCCGAGGCCTGCGGGAACTCCTTCTCCAGCAGGTCGATGGCCTGCTGCGACTGGGTGCCGGGAAGGGTGAAGTCGTCCGTCGTACTGCCGGACACGCTGCTGACGCCGATGCCCGCGGCGACGAGCACCGCGATCCACGCCAGCAGCACCAGCCGGCGCCGCCGGAAGGCGAGCCGGCCGAGCCGGTAGAGAAAGGTGGCCATGAAAGTTACTCCCACCAGAAAGAAAATGAAAAGGGATGTGTGAGGGCGGGCCTGACAGGCTCCGCAGGTAAACGTAGGAGTCGGGCGCGGCCGAAATGAGCTACGCAAGGACGAACGCGCCCGGGGCAGTACCCCGGTATTGGTCTCCGTCCTTCTTTTGAAGGACGCCCTGGGTCTCAGCCAGTCGAGCTTTTGAAGGACGCCCGGGTCTCAGCCGGCCGAGCGGCTGGCGAGGAGCGCGACGGTCTCCTGCCACAGCTCCCTCTGCACGCGCGGGTCCCGGCCGGGCTCGGGGCACTGAAGCGGGCGGGCGCCGCGTACGGAGAAGTAGCCGCCGCTGGTGCCGGCGAGCGCCGGGTCGGTGGCGAGCCGCACGATGATGCCGGCGCCCTTGCGGGGGTCACCGATCCTCAGGGTGTTGAGCACGCGCTGCAGAGCGGCGGAGCCGGGCAGGTCCCGGCCGAGGCTGGTGGCGTTGAAGCCGGGGTCGCAGCAGTTCACCGTGACCTTGTCCGCGTCCAGGCGCCGGGCGAGTTCCTGCGTCCACATGATGGTCATCAACTTGGTGCGTCCGTACAGGGGCATCGATTCCCGGCGGGTGTAGGGGGTGGTGCGGCGCAGGTCCTCGGGCGGCACGATGGTTCTCGCCTGCCGGGAGGCCTCGGAGGCGACGTTGACGATCCGGGCCGGCGCGGAGGCGCCGAGCTTCGCCTTCAGCGCCTCCGTCAGGACGAACGGGCCCAGGTAGTTCACGGCCGTCATCTCGGCGAAGCCCTCGGCGGTGATGCGCTGCGCAAACGCGTGAAGGCCGGCGTTGTTGACCAGAACGTCCAGACGCGGGTAATGCGCGGCGATCTCCTCACCCACGCGGCGCGCGTCGGAGATCAGGCCGAGGTCGGCGTGGAAGACGTCGACGGTTTCGCCGGTCACCGCCCTGATCTCGTCGACGAGGGCTTCCGCCTTGCTGTGGGATCGGGCCACGGTGCCGATGCGGTAGCCCTGGCGGGCCAGTTCGAAGGCGGCGATGCGGCCCAGTCCGGAGGTGGCTCCGGTGATCACGGCGACGGGACGGTCCATCCCCCACTCCTTTCATGAGGTACCTCACGACTTTGTTGTGGGAGGATACCCGAACCATGGAGCAGCACGAAGCAACAGCCACGGCCAGCACTCCGGAGCGGGTGGGACTTTCCTTCCTCACCCTCGCCTACGACCTGCGCGAACAAGTCGACCAGCACATGGTGGCGACTGCGGGACTGTCTCTGTCCCGCACCAAGGTTCTCCGGGCACTGGCTGGCCGTGGCACGCTGCACCAGGCCGAACTCGCCACTGCCCTGGGGCAGGCACCGCGCTCCGTCACCCAGAGCGTGGAGGGCCTGGAACGCCTCGGCCTGGTCAGCCGGACCGACGACCCCGAGGACCGTCGCCGTAAAACCGTCTCGCTCACGAATACGGGCCGCACGACTCTGGCAGCCGCAGAAGAGGCCGGAACGCGCGTGCTTCGTCAGATCTTCGGCTCGCTGACACCACAGCAGCTGGCAGACCTCGAAGCGCTGCTCACCCTTGTGGACACCACCCTGGCAGGCGACGAGGTCCGCTGACGCGCAACGTGCGTCCCCGGAACGCGACTGCTCGGCACCACCGGTGCTCCGCATCAGCTCGGATCAGGGACACACCACGTGGCGATCCGGGACCGTGCTACCGGCGGAGGCGCGGCCTGCGATCTCTGCACGCCGATGTCGCCGTGAAACCACACCGGCGTTCCATGTCAGTGGGCCTCGAGTGCCGCTTGCCAAGTATCGGTGGCTCTCACGGTGTCGATCCGGCTGCCCAGGGCGGTGACACAGCCGCAAGTACGAGACCACGTCAACGCCCTCACGGCACCGACCGGAGTGTGATCAATCTCAGCACCAACGGCTGTACCGACGTTTCCCGAGCCCGGAACGGTAGACGAGGCGGTCTCTCAGGATGGGCGGCCGAGTGTCGTGCGGAGGAGGTTCAGCACGTTGCCACCGAGGATCTTGAGGATGGCGTCTTCGGGGACGCCTCGCTCGGTGAGGGCGCGGGTGATCAAGGGTAGGCCGCCGGGGCCTTCGAGTCCGGGTAGGGCGAGTTCGCTGGTGTCGCCCGGGGCCTCGCAGCAGCGCCGGGCGAGATCCTGGTCGACTTCCTTGATGAAGTCGGGGCCGAGGCCCACGCGGTCGATACCGATGACGTCGGCGATGTGCAGTATGTGGTCGACCACGCGGCCGACAGTACGCTCGGCAGGGTCGGTGGACAGGAACTCGGGGTAGAAGTTCACGCAGACCGTGCCGCCCGTCGCGGCGATTCCCCTGAGCTGGTCGTCGGTGAGATTGCGGTGGTGGTCGCACAGGGCTCGCGCGCCGGAGTGCGTGGCCAGAACCGGGCGGGTGGCCAGCTCCAGCACGTGCGCCACCCCGGCGGCGCCCAGGTGGGAGACATCGAAGAGGACGCCGAGGCGTTCCATCTCGGTCAGGGCCTCCATTCCCGCGGCGGTGAGCCGACTGCTGGCAGCGTCTTCGCGGCTGCCATCGGCCAGTGGGGTACGGCCCAGGTGGGCGATGGACGCGATCCGCACGCCGAGCCGGTGCACGGTCGCAAAGAGCTCCACGTTCGCGTCGAGGCCTGGTGCGCTCTCCAACGCCAGGACCAGCGCAATCTTCCCGTCGGCCAGAGCGGCGTCGATGTCAGCGCCGTCGAGGCACAGCCGCACCTGGTCACTGTTGTGCTCGGCGATCGCGTGCGCGCACTCGATCATGCGGAGTGTCTGCCTCAAGGCGCCGTCGGGGCGGTACTCGTCGTCGATGAAGACTGGTAGCACCTGAAGGCCGACACCACCCTCGCGCAGCTGCGGCAGCCACCGTTCGCGGAAGAAGGACCCCCAGCGCTGCGGCGGCCGCGCGACCACCGCCATCAGAAGGTCGTTGTGGGCATCAGCCACCAGGGCGGTGCGGTGCAGCTCGACGGACATGCAAGGGCCTTTCGCATCACTAGCTCACTGCGGCAGGCTTCAGTCACACTCATGACCTGGCCGCCTGCACGGCCCCGCCAACCGGTACAACGGCCTCGACGAGTGGGAATGGCCAGCATTGCCATGATACCGACACGAGTGTCGACGACGTCCGCGCCGCCCACACAGCCGACCTCGCTGACCTGAGCGCGCGAGCAGCAGCTTCGAGACCACCCGGACATGGCCGTCCTCGACGCAGACCTGGACCGCATCAGGTACCGCTCCTGACCCGGAACTGACGAACTGGCTCCGCCAGACGATCACTACCGCCCACGGCCAGCGTGAGCTCCCCGAGCAGCACCGGGGTCAGGGCCCGTCCACCCGCACCGGGACCCGCTTGTGATCACCCTCCCAGCAGGCGTTGCAGTACACCGGCGGCCGCTTCCCGAACACGTCATGACCCGACGGCCTGCCTTGCCCGACCGCAACCCCGCCCGGTCCCCCGCCGACAGGTCCCGCACGACCGCACGGTGGAGAACCGAAAGAGACGGGACCGGATCCGGTGAAAGGGTCTTCGCCGCACGGGCGACGAGCTCCCGGTGAACCGCAGAGACGTTCCCACCCCACAGCGCGAGAAGTTCCCGAATCTCCCGCGTCACTGTGAACCGCGGACGCGGACGCGGCCCTGTTCTGCCCTCACAACGCGCCACCGACACCCAGTTCCAAACTGTGCGCTCAGAGACACCCACCGCCGACGCCACCAACCGCACATGCGCCGTACTCAGCTCACCCCGGCCCTCCAGAACAAACAGCCGACTCACAGCGACCTCACGGCTCACTCCAGCCGGACTGGCTGTCAGTGAGCCCTGTTGCCGAACGACCTGCCACCGAAGAGCGCGACGTACTACTACTTCGCCACCTGGCGGGACGACGGCACCGACCAGCAGATCCATGAACTCCTGCGCTGCCAGGTGCGGGAGAAAAACCGGCGATCAGAGGACCCGACCCTGGTGATCCTGGACACCCAAAGTGTCCGGGCGGGCACCGGGGTCCCCGCGGTCACGACGGGCAAAGACGCCGCGAAACGGGTGCCTGGCCGCAAACGGGGACTGGCCGTGGACGTCCTCGGCCTGGTCATCGCCGTCACTGTGGTGGCCGCGAGTGTCCACGACAACGCCGCCGGCATCGCTCTGCTCGACCAGGTCGCCGTCGCGGCCGGCGGCTCGGTCAGCAAGGCCCTGGTCGACCAGGGCTTCAAGAACCAGGTCGTCATGCATGGGGCCGCCCTCGGCATCGACGTCGAGATCGTCCGGCGCAACCCTGAGGAGCGGGGATTCGTTCCGCAGCCGAAACGGTGGCGGGTGGAGCAGACGTTCGGGACCCTGATACTGAACCGGCGCCTGGTCCGCGACTACGAACACCGCCCAGCCTCCTCCACCTCACGCGTCTACTGGGCCATGACCCACGTCATGGCCCGTCGGCTCACCGACGCGAGCACGCCCACCTGGCGCGATCCGCAGGTGATCGGCGCGTGAACCTCAACCTTCTCCTCCAGGCGCTCGACCTTCAGGAAGACGCAGTCCGGGCCCTGACCGACGATCTCCGCACCCAGATCGACACCCTTCAGACCCAGCTCCGCGAGGCCGAACTGCGTCTGGAACACCTGGCCATCACCCGCACGACCATCACCGGCCTCGCCGACCGAATCCCGGTCCAGAGTGCCGACCCATCAGGGAGTCCGGAGCTGCCCGAGCACCCGGACTACCCGCGCATCCTCGCCGCCTTCAACGACACCACCGGCCCACTGAGGGCCCGCGACATCTGCCAGGCCCTCGACTTCGAACTCCTGCCGAAACACATAGAACGCACCCGCGCCAAGATGAAACGCCTGATCACACTAGGAATCCTCACCGAGGCCGAGCCCGGCACCTTCAGCAAGAAGCAGTAACCAAGTCCGGAACGGACATCAACTCACGAACCGCCCACTCAGCGCCGGACCCAACCCCGTGCGTCTCAGCCACGAATCCACCGACACCGGCGGCGTCAACCTGGATCGCATCCCCATCGACTTCTGAAAGAGTTCGAGCGGGTCACGAGGACGCCCGGAATGCCCAGGGCCGTGGTGCTCAGTTCCTGGCCGCTGTCGAGCCGGCAGTGGGCGGGAGCAGTTCGCTGGAGCCGCGGACCACCAGACGGGTGGGGACCATGATGGTCCGGGCGCGGGTGCGGTCGCCGTCCAGGCGGGCGAGCGCGGTCTCGGCCGCTGTCTCGCCGATGGTCGCGGGGTCCTGGGCGACAACGGTCAGTGCGGGTTCGAGGGTCTCGGCGAGTGGGAGGTCGTCGAAGGTGATCAGGGCGATGTCCTTGCGGTCCGCGCGGGTGAGTTGGGCGATGACCCCGAGGGCCATCATGTTGTTTCCGGCGAATATGGCGGTGGGTGGATTCGGCAGGTTCAGCAGTGCGGTGGTCTCGGCGGCGGCCCCGGCCTGGCTGTGGGCGCCGGTCACCAGGGTCCGGTCGTAGGGCAGTCCGGCCTCGGCGAGTGCCGAGCGGTAGCCGGCGAGCCGCTCGCGCCGGGTGTAGAGCTTGGCGGGAAGGTCTCCGACGAAACCGATCCGGCGGTGGCCGCGGGCGATGAGGTGGGCAACGCCCTCGTGGACGCCGGTCCGGTTGGAACTGACCACGCAGTCGGTGGACAGGCCGACTCCCGGCCGGTCGAGGAACACCACCGGCAGCCCGGCGGCACGCGCTGCCTTGAGGTGACTGTGGTCGGCTCCGAACGCGGGAACGACCATTAGCATGCTGACGCGCCGGGCGAGGAAGGTCTGGATCAACGCCCGCTCACGGTCAGGGTCTTCGGCCGATGAGCCCATGAGCAGGGTGAGCCCCCGGCCGCGTACGACGTCCTCGATGCCCCCGGCGACGGTTCCGAAGAAGGGGTTGCCCAGGTCCGGCACGACCAGGCCGACGGTGGTGTCGGGTCCTCCGACGCGGATGTTGCGGGCCATCAGGTTCGGCTGGAAGCCGAGCTTCGCGACCGCGGCGAGTACACGTTCGCGGGTCTGCGGAGAACTCGGCCCATCCTCGTTGAGGACCCGGGACACCGTCTTGGCGCTGACGCCCACTTCTCTGGCGACATCGGCCAGTGTGGGGCGGCGGTTCGCGGCCATGTACCACCGTTCCTATGCGTTCGTCGGGCCCGACCCCTGCCCAGGGCCGGGCCTGCTGTCCTGACCGCGCGGCGACCCTGCGTTCTGCGCGGTGTTGCCCCTGCGGCGACTCAGTGGGCGGACACGCCTGCCGCCTTGGCGGCATCCGCGTCGGCAACGACCGTACCCCCCTCGTCGTTCACCCGGAGCGCCCCCGTCATGATGGCGACGACCTCCGCCATGGAATGGTCGGAGGGCTTGATCAGTGCCTCGCGGCGGCCGAGCCGGTGGATGTGGATGTGGTCGGCGATCTCGAAGACATGCGGCATGTTGTGGCTGATCAGGACCACGGGCATGCCCTTGTCGCGGACTCGGCGGATCAGGTCGAGGACCTGTCCCGACTCCTTGACGCCCAGCGCGGCGGTGGGCTCGTCCATCACGACGACGCTCTTGGCCCAGGCGACGGACCGCGCGACCGCCACGGCCTGGCGCTGGCCTCCGGAGAGGGTCTCCACCGGCTGGGTCAGCGACCGCAGTCCGATCTTGAGGTCGGCCATGTGGGCGGCCGCTTCCTGGCGCATGCGCTTCTTGTCGAGCATGCGCAGCGCGCTGCCGAGGAAGCCCGGTCGGCGCAGTTCGCGCCCGAGGAACATGTTGGAGGCGATGTCCATGGAGGCGGCGACGGCGAGGTCCTGGTAGACGGTCTCGATGCCGTGCTGCCGAGCGCTCTGCGGTCCGGTGAATTTGATGGGTTCGCCGTTCAGCCGGATCTCGCCCTCGTCGGGGGTGATCGCGCCGGTGAGGGCTTTGATCAGGCTCGTCTTGCCGGCGCCGTTGTCGCCGATGACGGCGAGGACTTCGCCGGGCAGCAGGTCGAAGTCGGCTCCGTCGATGGCGGTGGCATGGCCGTACCGCTTGACCAGGCCGCGGGCCTGGAGCACGGGTGTGACATCGGCAGTGCTCATCGTGCCTTCCTCCGGGAGATCTGGTCGACGGTCACAGCGAGGATCACCAGCACACCGGTGATCAGGGTCTGGTAGATGGAGGCGACACCCATCAGCTGGAGGCCGTTGCGGAACACACCGATGATGAGGACGCCGATGAAGGTGCCGAGGACTGCGCCCCGGCCGCCGAAGAGGCTGGTTCCCCCGAGGACGACGGCGGTGATGCTGTCGAGGTTGTCGGTCTGTCCGGCCTGCGGGTCACCGACGCCGGTGCGGGAGATCAGGAGCAGCGCGGCGATCCCGTAGACGGCTCCGGCCAGGGTGTAGAGGCCGATCGTCAGCCGGGAGGTGCGGATGCCGTTGAGCCGGGCGGCCTCGGGGCTGTTGCCCAGCGCGTAGGCGAAGAGCAGGAACAGGGCGATCGTGACGAGCGAGCCGTAGGTGATGTCGGTGTTGCCGAGCGGGAACGTCTCACCGAGGGCGGTCAGCGGTGCGGGAAGGTTGGTGATTGTCTGTTCGGCGGAGTAGACGTGGGTCAGGGCGAATGCCACGTTCAGCATGCCGAGGGTGACGATGAACGGCGGGAGCGGGATCATCTACACCAGCAGGCCGTTGACCAGTCCGAAGCCCGCGCATACGGCCAGGCCGAGGGTGATCGCGACGAGCGGTGGCAGGCCGCCCTCGGCGGCCGTCTTGGCGATGACGATGCTGCCGAACGCCATGACGGCACCGCAGGACAGGTCGATGCCGGCGGTGAGGATGATCAGGGTCTGGCCGATGGCCAGCGTGCCCACGACCATGACCTGCTGGACGATCAGCGAGAAGTTGCCGCCGGAGAGGAACTGCTCGGTCGTCAGGGAGAAGAAGACACAGGCCAGCAGGGCGACGAGCGGGCCCGTGGTCGGTGTGGTGAGCAGCTGGCGGACCATGGTCGGTCCTTTCAGCTGATCGTAGGGCAGGGGTGTGGCAGTCATGAGGGTCCTTGCCGGTGATCGATGGTCGGTGGAGCGGGGTTCGTCAGAGGGACGCCGGAGGGCTGCTCGCCGGACAGGCCCTAGTAGCTTCGTTAGGTTGGTTTGATCTTGGTGATTGCGGTGGTGCATGCTGCGGGCTGTGGATCTTGGTGAGGTGGAGCGGCTCCGCGAGCACCTCGGCGCGTTCGTGGCCGAGGTGTTCGTGTCCCTGGCGCGCAAGGACCAACGTCGGCAGGGGAATTGCTACCTGCGCGGGCTGATGCTGGACGGGCGGCGCAAGTCGATCCAGCCGATGGCCGAGCGGCTGCCGGACGGGAACATGCAGGCGTTGCAGCAGTTCGTCAGCCAGTCGCCGTGGGACCACACCCCGGTGCTGCGGCAGATCGCCAGGAAGATGACCTCCGCCCTCGCGCCGGAGGCGTGGGTGATCGACGACACCTCGTTCCCAAAAGCCGGGGATCAGTCGGTGGCCGCTTCGCGGCAGTACTGCGGCGCGCTGGGCAAGCGCTCGCTCTGCCAGGTCGGTGTGAGTGTCCACGCCGTCACCGACAAGGCTTCCAGCCCGTTGTCCTGGCGGCTGTTCGTGCCGCCGGACTGGGATGACCGCGACGATGTGCGCCGGCGACGCACCGGCCTGCCGTCGGAGATCGGGCACATCGAGAAGTGGCGGCTGGCCATCGACGCTCTCGAAGAGTTGATCTCCTGGGGGCTCGCCCCGCAGGTCGTGGTCGCTGACGCGGGCTACGGCCGGCCGGCGGCCTTCCGCCATGCCCTGCGCTCGCGGGATCTGGACTACGTCGTGGCGGTGCGCGGGGACGAGACCGCACACCTCCACGATGCGCAGCCCGAGGCGCCCGCCTACGGTGGCACCGGCCGCAGGACACTGCCCCGCTACCGCACGGATTCCGTCGCCCTGCACGAGCTCGCCGCCGCGGGCGGCCGCCGGGCGTTTCGGCAGGTCACCTGGCGCCAGGGCACCCGCGGGGCGATGCGCTCAAGGTTCCGTGTCCTGCAGATACGGCCCGCAGGGAAGATCCCCCGGGCGCTCGCCGCCGCCGACGCGGGCGGAAGCGCCTCCTGGGACGGTGTCCTGCCGACCGAGACCCTCCTGGTCGAATGGCCACCGGACGCGAGCGCACCCACCGAGCACTGGCTGACCAGCCTGCCGCCCGAGACCGCGGTCCGCCAACTCGTACGCCTGGCCAAGATCCGCTGGCGCATCGAACACGACTACCGCGAAATGAAGCACGGCCTGGGCCTGGACCACTTCGAGGGCCGCACCTGGCGAGGCTGGCACCACCACGTCACCCTGGTCACCGCCGCCCACGCCTTCCTCACCCTCCGGCGCCTCGACCCAAAAGTCGGGACGCCGGCCTGACCTTCTACCGAGTCCTCGACACCATCCAGGACCTGATACGGGCCTGGACCGGCGAATGCCCCACCTGCCACCGCGAGTTACCCACCACACGCCAGCCAAGGCACACCGGACCACTTCAGATCTAACGAAGTACTACTAGCGGAGATCCGTCGTTACTGAGGTTTTCGGGTTGTCGTCGGGTAGTGACGGTTCATGATCCCTGCGATATGCCGGTGGTATGCGTTATCCGGAGGGTGGGGGCTTGA
>NZ_JBSFFY010000021.1:0-117962 GCF_053596315.1 Streptomyces sp. NPDC001732 | reverse complement strand
TCGCGAACGGCATCGGCATCCCAGCGGGCACCGTTCAGCAGGTGTTGCAGGCCCGCCGGATCACGGTGGCCAGCCCATTCGGCCAGCTGCCAGCCGTTCTTCCGCCCGACCGGCGCCAGCAGACCCCGCACGTAGTCACGCATCCGCCACCGCAGATCCGCCCGCCCGAACCGGCCTGCCACCCGAGCGAAAGCCGACTCCAACTCGACCTTCCAGCAATCGACTTCAGGTATCACGTCCATACCCGAACAACGATAACCAGCAGCTCAGGACACGAAATCTGACTGGAGTAGTAGCCGTCGTCCTCGTCCCGTGCCCCGCGGCGCGGTACGAACACCGGCTCGCCGGCCGCCGCACCGGCCGGGAAGCGGTGCACCTGCCGGCTGTCGCGCAGCATGTCGTGCTTCACCAGGCAGTTGGTGAACTTCTCGTCCGGCGGCACCCCGTCGACCGTCTCGTAGGCGTGCCACATCTCCGCAGCGCTCGCCGTGTACGCGTAGCGGTGCCGCCGCGACACCAGGGACTCGTTGACGCGGGGGAACTCCTGCGGCAGGTCGTCGATGCGGGTGCTGCGGACCCGGCCCGCGCGCAGATCGATGGTCCAGCGGTCGAGCACGGGCGTGCCGGTCGTGGAGGGCCCGCCGTTGCCCCGGCCCGCGACGTAGAAGGGCGCGGGCATGGTGGTGAGCTCCATGACGATCGTGTCGCCCCGGTCGTAGGCGTTGAGCGTGTGCGAGTAGAAGACCGGATCGATCTCGAACCAGCGGGTGGCGCCGCCGGTCCGCGGCATCACCCCGACCCGCATGGGGTGTTTCGGGTTCCACCCGTACGGGACAGGGGCGCCGGCCCCGGCGGCCGCCATGTCGAAGGTGACCGGCACATCGACGAGCACCACGTACTTCTCGGTGAGGGCGAAGTCGTGCATCATCGGCGCGTCCGCCACCGGGATCCTGGTGGTCCGTGCCACCCGGCCGGTCCGGTCGATCATCAGGTGCCGCACGTGGTCCCAGGTCGGGTAGTACGTCACCGCGTGCAGTTCGTCCGCCGCCGCGTCGTACTTGGTGTGCGCAGTGAAGGCGCCCTCCAGCGTGGAGCGGAAGTCGTGGGGCCCTACCGTGTTCAGCTCGCCGTCCAGTTCGTACGGCAGCGGTCCGCTCTCCTGGAGTGCCAGGATGCGTCCCTTGTACGGGATGACGTGGGTGTTGCAGGCGAAGTCGTCCGGGGGGACCTCGTCCGGGTACCGCTCGCCCAGTTTCCGTGCCACTTGTGAGGAGCGCACCCACCGGTTGCGGTACCACTCGGCGCGCCCGCCGCGCAGTCGCACCCCGTGCACCATGCCGTCGCCGAGCATCCAGTGGTGGGCCCGCGGGTCCTCGATGCCCAGCGCGTTGGGGCCGGTGCGCAGATAACGGCCGTCGAGGTCGCGCGGTACCCGGCCGGTCACTTCCAGGCCGAACGCGGTGAGTTCCTCGGTGACCGGGGCGAAGGCACCCTCCAGGAACGGGAACGATTCCCCGCCCCCTCCCCCTGATCCGGCCCCGGTCCCGTTCCCGTTCGCCGTGCCGCGGGTGGCGGCCTGCGCCGCGGTGGCGTAGTGGCCGAGGCCGTAGCCTCCGACGACACTGCCGGCCGCCGCGAGTGCCGCGCCCCGGAGAATCCTCCGGCGTGTGTGACTGGTCATTGCTCTTCCCCGTCCGTGTTCGGTGCCCGGCAGGTCCGCGCCGGTGCCGGTGTCCGGAACGAGTCTGCTGCGCGCCGAGCGGCAGGTCAGGTGGCCTGGACCCCCAGTGGGGGTGGTGCCGGCACCACCCCCACTGCCGGGGCCCGGCTCCGGGCCGGGATCGAGGAGCGGCCCGCCCGGGGATGCCGGGTCAGGAGGGCTCGGGATCGGTGTCGTCCCAGTTCCATCCGGTTTCGGGCAACCGCCTGAGCAGCTCGGACAGGGAGGGTGCCTGGGGGACGGCAGACGACCAGTTCTGGGCGGAGACGTCCAAGGGCTGTCCCGTAATCCCCGGCGGGCGCGCGACGACAGCTACAGCACCTCGCTGCGTTGTCGGAACGTCCGAATACATCCAGTATGCGGACGCCCCTCCGCCTTGCGATGCACCGCATCTGACGCCGCGCGCTGATCCACCGGGGATTACGGGACAGCCCTTAGGAGGACCAGCGGCGGAGGGTCCTGCCGGAAGTCGTAGGTGAGCATTTCGCGGCTCCCGTCCCCGCCGATGACGAGGCTGCCGGGAAAGCGTTCCTGGAACTCACCCGCTTCGTTGACTCCGATGAGCTCCGCAACGGCATTGATCATCAGGAAGTCGTCCGCCGGGGGAACGAACCGACCCGTGCTTCCCTCCGTGGCCAGGAAGTGCCGGTAGTCCTCGGGAAATCGGACTCCGAAGTGGCGCTCGGCCTGCGTGATCCGGTCGTCGTTCGAACTCATGGGGTCATTCCGTCAAGGCCGGTGCGCCGCGGTCGCAGGATCACTTCGCTGCCGATCGGGGTGAAGCCGCAGGCCAGAAAGGCGCGCAGCGAGCGGGCGTTGCCCGGGGATACGGCAGCGAAGACCGGTTCGCCGGCCGGTACCAGGGAGAGGGCATCGGCGAGGAGGCCGCGCCCGTGGCCCCGGCCGGTGTGGTGCGGGGTGTGGAGTTCGATGCTCAGCTCGCGTCGTCCGGCGAGACCGTCGGCCAGGGTGACGATGCCCCGCTCGTCGCCGTGGACCTCGACGTTGTTCCGCAGTTCGCGGGCGTGGCGGACGCGTGAGTGGTCGTCGGTTGCCTCCGTCTGCTCGGCGAGGCGTGGGGGGCCGCCGGTGCCGCGTGCGGTGAGGGTGGCGTCGAGGGTGTCGATCCATCCGTCGGGCCCGGCGAGGCGGCGGAGGAAGTCGGGTGCCAGGGAGGCACCGAAACCGTCGGGCTTCCCGGCGTGCACCTCGGCCGCGGACAGGGCGGTGGCGATGACCGCGTGCCCGGTGAAGGCGACGGAGCACTCCAGTCCGCCGGGCAGCGGCGGCAGTACGGTCACACCGCCGTCGCACGGCGGGAACCGGCCGTCGGAGGCGTCGATGAAGTGGGCCAGGAGCGGATGGGGTTCAGGCACGGAGGGTCACCCGTGCGGCCATGAGGTCCAGCGGGGCCGTGGTGTTCATGCCGGGCACCCTAACCCGCCGTCCGGGCCCGACCGGACCGGTCCTCAGCCGCGTACCGACCCGGCTCCCGACCGCGTACCGCCCCGAACCTCAGCCGTGTACCGGCCCCGGGCAGTACGGCGAACCCCCCTCGGGGGGCAGTCCTTCCAGCAGGGCGGTTCCCAGGGGCGTGCGGGTGTGGAGCACGGACTGGCCGTGACGTCGGCTGGTGACGAGTCCGGCTTCGCGCAGAGCGGCCACGTGACGGCTGGCGGTCGGCGGAGGCCGGACTCCGGTCCCGGGGGCCGAGGTTCGGTCCGGCGGTGGGTCCGGGCTGGCGAAACCTCGTGTGGGAGCCGCTGCCGACCGATAGCGTCGTGATCACGTGGCTGTACGCGGTCACGCGGTCACGCGGTCACGCGGTCACGCGGTCACGCGGTCACGCGGTCACGCGGTCACGCGGTCACGCGGTCACAGCGAGGAGAGGGCATGGTCATGGCAGAGCGTGCGGTTCCGTCCCGGGTGGCGGCTGCGGAACGGGTCGCCTCCGAGGCGGGGTTCAAAAAGAGCTGCATACCCGAAGTGGGCAGGTTGCTCAGACTGGCCGCCGCCTCGAAACCGCACGGCGTCGTCGCGGAGAGCGGTACCGGCTCGGGGGTGGGCACCGCCTGGCTGCACAGCGGCCTCGGCCCCGGCGCACGCCTGGTAACCGTGGAGCGCGACGAGGAGCTTGCGCGTCGGGCGGCCGGGATCTTCGCGGACGACGAGCGCGTCAGCGTTCTCACCGGGGACTGGCGACTGCTCGATCAGCACGCCCCCTTCGACGTCTTCTTCTGCGACGGCGGGGGCAAGCGCGACGATGCCCGGAGAGTCGTCGAGCACCTCGCTCCCGGCGGTCTGCTCGTCCTGGACGACTTCACCCCCTCGTCCCAGTGGCCGCCCCGTTTCGATGGCGAGGTGGACGAGCTCCGGCTGTTCTACCTCACGCATCCGGCCCTGGACGCCACTGAAGTACTCACAACTCCTTCCAGTTCGGCGATCGTTGCCGCACGCCGCTCCTGACTGCCGCCCGTCATGAGCGTCGACGGCATGCCGCCGGAGCCCGGTCCCGTCCCGGCGGCCCGGTACGTACCTCCCTTCGACCCCGAACTGGGCGCGGCGCTGGCGGATTCGGGAGGTGGGGCGAGGGAGCCGTTCACCCTTGAGAATCTTGTGGCCCGGCAGGAGCGGGACGCCGCGGCCCGGCCCCGGCCGACGGTCCGGGACCTCCGGGCCGACGGCCGCTTCGAGGTGGACGAGCTGCGTGTGCGGGGAGCGGCGGGCGGGCAGGACGTCACGCTCGTGAGCGCGCGTCCCGCCGGGATCACCGGGCCGCTGCCGCTGCTGTACTACATGCACGGCGGCGGAATGATCATGGGCAACGCGTGGTCCGTACTCCCGCGGCTGCTGCGCGAATGGGTCCTCGCACTGGAGCTGGCCGTCGTCTCCGTCGAGTACCGGCTGGCACCGCGGGTGCGGTACCCCGAACCGGTGGAGGACTGTTATGCCGGATTCGTCTGGGTGGTCGCGCACGCCGCCGAGCTCGGCATCGACGCGGACCGCCTCGTCGTCGGCGGGAAGAGCGCCGGCGGTGGGCTCGCCGCGGCACTCGCCCTGCTCGCCCGGGACCGGGGCGGGCCCGCGCCGATCGGGCAACTGCTCCTGTGCCCGATGCTCGACGACCGCAACAACACCTTCTCCAGCCACCAGATGGCCGGCGTCGACACCTGGGACCGGACCTCCAACGCGACCGCGTGGCAGGCGCTGTTGGGCGACCGGTACGGCGCCGCGGACCTGCCGCCCTACGCGGCTCCCGCCCGTGCGACGGATCTGTCCGGGCTGCCCCCGGCCTACATCGAAGTCGGGTCGGCCGAGACCTTCAGGGACGAGGGCGTGGCCTACGCCAATGCGATCTGGCAGGCCGGTGGCCAGGCCGAACTGCACGTATGGCCCGGGGCCTTCCACGGTTTCGACACCCTCGCACCGCGGGCGGCCCTCAGCCAGGATGCCCTTGAGGCCCGTTCCCGCTGGCTTCGGCGCGTCCTGCGCCCCTGAGCTCACAGGGGGCTTGACCTCGCCCCCGTGGTTCGCGGTGCCCGGCAGGTCCGGACGTCAGCCCGTGTCGGGAAGCCCCCGGCTGTCGGGAAGACTCCAGCCATCGGGAAGACCCCGGTCGCCGGGGAGGCCCCAGTCGTGAGGGAGGTCGAACAGGCGCTGCGTCCTGCGGTCGTTCTCCTGCCGGAGCGCGGCCGTCCATGGCCAGGGGTCCTCGGGCCGGAGGCGGGGGCAGACCGTGCGGTGCGCGATGCGGCATCGGGCACCCGGGAGGGGTTCCGCGTCCCACAGGTTCATGGCGACCCCGTCCATGGTGACGATCCAGCGCCGTCGTGGGGGCACGGTGTGGGCGGGGACGACGACGCGGGGTTCGAGGAGAACCCAATGGCCCGCGTAGAGGGTGGGACAGCGGTCCTGGCGGAGGTCGCAGAAGGGGCAGTCGGGCGGGGCGGGCGGTCGTGGGGCGGTGGCGCCTTCCAGGAGGGCTTGGAACATGTCGTCGGTACTGTCCGGGCCTGGTGTGTTTCCGGTGTCCCCCATGTTCTTCAGGATCCGGACGGGCTCACGGGGCCGGTAGATCGCGATTCAGCCGTGCCGGGTGAGGGAGCGCCGGGACCCCTGTGCCGTGGAGCGTCCCGGGAGACGTACGACGGCACAGGGGGCACCGCGGCACCGGACCGAACCGGTGCACGTCATGGCCGACGCGCACCAGGACGACGGCCGCCCGTGTCCGACCCGTGTCCAGCCGTCCGGCTTTCCGGCCCTCTGGCCCTCTGGCCTTCCGGCCTTCCGGCCTTCCGGCCTTCCGGCCTTCCGCAACGGCTTCTACCGCTTGTAGGTGCTGGTTCCCTTGGCCTTGACGGACTTACAGGTGCGGCCGGGGGCGGAGCCCGAGAGGACGGCCGGCTTCTTCACGTTGTAGTAGTTCACGGTGCAGGTGTTGCCCGAGAACGTGTTGCCGCCCTTTCCACACGTGTTGGCCCTCGGGAACACCCAGTAGGTGAACATCCCGTGGTTGCCATTCCCTCGGATGTTCCCCCGGTAGTCGCGGCCCTTCTTGAAGGTGTTGTTCTGGACCTTGTTGCCGCCGCTGCCGTCACTGGCGCGGACCGGGTCGTCCACGTGGTCTGGCCACGCCCCGCACCCGTACCCGTGCCGCCGTGACCTCCCGTCGGTGCGGATACGGGCCCGATCACTTCTCCGCGCCCTCCGTACCCGGTCCGATCACTTCTCTGCGCCCTCCACGCCCTCTGCACTTTCCGTACCCGACCGGACCGGGCTGACGTACCACTCCGAGCAGAAAACCGCCTGCAGTACCACTTCGTCCTGGCAGAGGTGGTCGGCATCGTTCAGCACATCTCGGGTTCCTTGTAGCGCTCGGCGGCGCCCGGCTCGTGCGGGCTGTCCGGGTCCTCCTCCAGGTAGTACTCGGTGCCGTCGCCGACGTACCAGACCAGGACGCTGCCGCTCAGGGCAGGCGCGAAGCCCTTGGCGTCCTCGCCGAGTTATCGCGCCTTCCGGCCGGCGATACCGGGGGCCTCTTCGATGCTCGACGGCAGTGGGTGACTCCGGCGGTGCATCCACTGAGCGGCACGCGCGCCCAGGATCATGAGGAGCACACAGAGCAGCATGGGCAGGATCACTCAATCCACCGACTCCCCCCTTCCCGGGTCGCCGACGCGCGGCGAGGCCATGCCGCGGATCAGCAGCAGCGTCGCGATCCCCGCCATGAGGGCGATCACCACACGCAGTGCGTACAGCATTCGCTTCGTCCCCGCGCTCTTTCCCCCGTGCCCTCTCCCGCTCGTGGCCGGACGGAATCCGCGACCCGGCCGACCGCGCACCGAGCGTATTTCTGCTCCAGTAGCTTTCGCCCGGTGCAGTAGCTTGCCAACGCCACCCCGAACTACTGGCTGCGCCCCGAACCGCCGGCTGCCGCACCGTCGAGAAACCGGAGAGTCACCCATGCCCCGAGAGGCCCCGTACCTCGCAGTGGCCGACGCGCTGCGCGCACGGGTGCTCGCGGGAGAGTGGGAGGTCGGAGAGCGGCTGCCGTCCCGTGTGCGGCTCGCCGAGGAGTACGGGGTCGGGCGCAACGTCGTGCAGCGGGCCGTGGACGGCCTGATCGTCGCGGGGCTCCTCGAAGGGCGCGCGGGCTCGGGCACCTACGTCCGTACGCCGCGCGAGCGTCTGCGGATGGTGCGTTCGCGGCACCTCGGGCGCCGGGGCGGGCCGCCTTCTCTCGCCGGCATGAAGGAGCAGGGCAGGGCCGGGGCCTGGGATTCGCACAGTCAGGTGCGGGTCCCTGCCCCCGGGGCGATCGCCGAGCGGCTTGCCATCGCCCCCGGAGACCTCTGCGTCAACACGCACTACGAGTTCCTCGCCGACGGACAGCCCGTCCAGCTCTCCGAATCGTGGGAGCCGATGGCCCTCACGGACGGAACGCCGGTCATGCTGCCCGAGATGGGGCCCCTGGCGGGAAAAGGGGTGGTCGAGCGGATGCGTTCCATCGGCGTGGTCGTCGAGACCGTGGTCGAGTTGCCGCGTCCGGCCCGTGCCACCCGGACGCAGGCGAACCTGCTGGGGATCGGCATCGGGGACCTGGTGCTCCGGATCGAGCGGATCATCTACGACACCGACGGACGTCCGGTGGAGACCGCCGACATCGTCATTCCCGACGTGCGCCGGGAAGTGGCCTACGAGTTCGGGGTCGACCGCCCGTAGCCGTCACGTCCGGCCGAGGTGGCCGACGGAGCATCCGGCCGAGGTGGCCGACGGAGCAGAAATCCTAATTCGAAAGCATTCGACAGCAGGTGATGTGTATGTCCATGTCTTCCCGGCTCGGGCTCCTGCGCGATCCGGACTTCGGGCGGCTTTTTGCCGCCACGGCACTCGGCCAGCTGGGAGATCGCATCATTTTTCTCGCGCTGCCCCTGGTCGCGATCGTGGCATTGGACGCCGACGAGTTCCAGGTGGGTCTGCTGACCGCGGCGACCACGGTGGGCTCACTCCTGGTCGGGCTGCCGGCCGGGGCGTGGGTGGACCGCGTACGAAAGCGATCGGTGATGATCGGCACCGATCTCGTGCGGTCGCTGGTCCTCCTGACGATACCGGTGGCGTGGTGGACCGGTCTTCTGACGATCCCGTGGCTCTACGCGGTCGCGTCGGTCCATGGGGTGCTGACGGTGTTCTTCGACGTCGCCCACGTCAGTTTTCTGCCGCATTTGGTGGGGCGCGGAAATCTCGTCGAAGGGAATTCAAAACTTTCGGCGATACGCTCGGTGACCAGTATCGGCGGACCGGCTGCAGCAGGTCCGTTGGTGGGCTGGGTGGGAGCCCCCGCGACGCTCCTGGTGAGTTCGGTGGGAATGGCCGCATCGGGTCTTCTCGTGTTCCGCATCCGGAAACACGAAAGGAAGCCGGAGCCGGGTGAACGCCTTCGGCTGCGCAGGGACGTCGGGGAAGGGCTGAAGTTCGTCCTCGGGCATCCCATCCTGCGCGCGACCATGGCGGGGGATGCGGTGTTCAACCTCTCCCTGGTCATGTACCAGACCATGCTGCTGGTCTTCCTGAAGCGGGAGATGGGCCTCGGTTCCTTCGGCATCGGGCTCGTGCTGTCGGGGATGGGCTGTGGCGCGCTGTTGGGCGCGCTGGTGGCGACCAGGCTCTCCAAGCTGGTCGGGCAAGGTCCGGTCGTATGGCTCGCGCCCCTGGTCACCTGCCCGTTGACGGCCCTGATGCCGTGGGCGCGGCCCGGCTGGAGCGTGTGCGCGGCGGCGGTCGGACTCGCGGCGCTTTCGCTGGGCGGGGTAGTCCGCTTCGTGGCCCAGTCCAGTTTCCAACAGGCCCTCACACCGGATCGGCTCCTGGGCCGGATGAGCGCGACCGTCCGGTTCGTGTCCTGGGGCGGCCTTCCCCTGGGCGGGCTTCTGGGTGGACTCTCGGGCTCCGCGCTCGGGGCGACGGCCACACTGTGGCTCGGCGCGGGCGGCATGACACTGAGCTTCCTCCCGAACTTCCTTTCACCGCTCCGGAGCATGCGCGTGCTGCCCGAGACCATGCGCGCACTGTCCGAGGAGAGCGGTCCCCGGGCCGCTCAATCGAGTTCCTGATACTCGGCCGGCTCGGGGTGCTCCTCCATGTAACGCTCCCCGTGAATCACCCCCATCGCCCAGTGCCACGGCTCGTCGTGGAAGAAGACGAGTCCGCGGAACGACGCGTCGGCCGGCTCGTAGGGGTACCGCTCCGGAGCCGCAGCCCAGGCCCTCTCCGGTGACAGACCGCCGTACCGCCGCATCGCCCACGCGCAGCAACGGCCCTCGGGGTCCGGGACCGCCGGGCCTGTCAGTGGGGTGATGCATGATCGGTACGTCGGGCTCCACGGAAGGAACGAGGGACCATGCCGATCACGAACCAGCAGGTGGCCGGGCACGCCTTTCTGCACGATATGTATGCGGACCCGCACTTTCCGGACCATGTCGTCGACAAGGGCAGGGCGATCCTGCTGGGGCTGTGCGAGCGGATCGAGGCGGAGCAGCCGTCGGACTTGTCGGCCCTGTACGTGCTCACGCAGGCGGCGACGGAGGAGTTCAACCTCCTGGAGAGCGAGTTCGAGGCGGCGGGAAGCGAGATCGAGACCGCTGCGCGGGAGAACATAGCCGAGGACTTCTGGTTCGTGGCCTCGGCCTACGGATTCACGGACGCGGACGTGGAGGAGATGATCGCCACCCGGGAATGGTGAGCACAGGGCAGCGGGCCGGGATTCCGGACTTGAAACTGCCGCAGCGGCAGCTTCTACCGTTCTGACCAGGGCCGGAAAGACCGGCCCGGTGAAGCATTCGCGAGGGAGACGGAGGCGGCGATGGCCTGGCCCACTGCGGAGGTCGCCCGGATGTCGGGCGTGACGGCCCGGACCCTGCGGCACTACGACGAGATCGGGCTGCTGCCGCCCGCTTGGATCGGTACCAACGGCCACCGCTATTACGAGGAAGACGAGCTGCTGCGGTTGCAGCAGATCCTCGTGCTGCGGGCGCTGGGCCTGGGGTTGCCCGAGATCGGTGAGGTCCTGGCCGAGCAGGTCGACGAGGTGGAGGCCCTGCGAGGTCACCACCGGCGCCTGCTCGCCGAGCGCGACCGGCTCGACGCCCTGGCCGACACCGTCTCCCGCACGATCGCCGAACTGGAGCAGTCCAGGAAGGACGGCAGAACCATGACCGCCATCAACCGACCGGAGAACCTCTTCGCAGGCATCCGGCCCGCCCAGTACGAGGAGAGCCTGCGGAACTTCCCCGAGCTGGCCGGGGACATCGAGCGGCACACCTCGACGATGAGCGAGGCCCAGATCGAGGCCGGGCACCGCGAGCGTACGGCGCAGATGATCCGGCTGGCCGAGCTGCTGGTCGCGGGCGTGCCCGCCGACGCCGCCCCGGTGCAGGCCGAGATCGACGCCCAGTACCGGGCGCTGACCGGGCTCCGGGCGGTCTCCGCCGAGGAGTACCGCGCGATCGGGCGTTCCTGCGTGGACAACGAACAGTGGCGTGCGGCGTACGAGTCGATCGCGCCGGGCCTGGCCGTGTACCAGCGGGACGCCATGGAGGCGTACGCCGCGGCTCGGCTGGACTGAACGGGCCGTACGTCCCGGCCCGGCCGGACTGAACGGGCCGGCACTACTGCCGACGGCGCCGCCCGCCCTGGCCCCCGGCGGCCGGCTGGCCGCCTTCAGCTCGGGCGGCGGCACGATCGACGCGTACGAACTGCCGTTGCGGGGCGCGCAAGGCGCCCCGCAACGACGCGGGAAAGCGACTCCGGCCGAGGCCCGTCACTTTCCAGGGCCCGTCGCTTCCCGAGGCCCGTCGCTGCTCAAGGACTGGCACTCCTCAAGGACCGTCACTTCGACATGATGAAGTCCAGGGCGCTGCCGGAGGCCGTCGTCCAGTAGGTGACGAGCTGCCCGTCGTCCGCGTACAGCGTGTCGACGGGCATGGGGACGTCGATCGGTCCGCCCGCCTTGCTGCCGGACTTGCTGCCCTGGAGGGTGAGGGTGATGCTTTTCGCCTCGTACTCGTCCATGGCGCCGCCGGCGACGAGCAGGGCGGCGTGTGCCTCCTCACCCGGAGCGATGGTCGTGGGCTTCCCCGGGTCCGGGTCGCTGTCCTTGATCACGGGGGCCGGGCCCTGGGCGTCACCGATCTTCACGTAGGGGTAGTGGTAGACGTTGCACTTCCTGTCGCCCGTGTTCTGGACGGTGACGAGGAGGTGCCTGGCGTCCTTGCTGTCCGCGGGCTCCTTCGTGGCGGAGACCTCGAGGTCGTCCGCGGTACAGGCGGCGACGACGCCACCGGCATTGTTCCCGCCGCCGTTCCCGCCGCCGTTGCTGTCGCTTCCGTCGGTGTCGCCCGAGCCGCCGCCCGGATTCGGCGAAGCCGTCTGCTCCGGCTTCGCCGAATCCGTCGCGCTCGGCCGTTCCGGGGACTTGGAGCCGTCCGAGCCCTCGGACCCGCCCGGCTCGCACGCCGTGGAGGCGAGCAGCGCGGCGACCGCCACGGCTCCGAGGGCGTAGGACCTCCAGCCCCTCGGGCTGCTGTGGTTCCCGTGGTTCCTGTAGTTCTTGCGGGCAGCAGTGTTCATGGTGTTGTGATTCCCCCGTTGTCGACCTTACGCGTCCGCTCCCACTCGCGAACGGATTCTGTATCAGGATCGCCCTCAACACACATGCCACGTATGGCTGTTACCGACCGCGCACAAGGAAGTTGTGGTTCCGCAGGAAACACATCGACATGCGCCTCACTCGCAGAGGGATCGACCCCGGCGAACGGTCGGGCGGGTGGTGGGCGAGCGACTGCGGCGGCCGGGGACGGTCACTCGGGGCGGGTCGCGGTGACCAGCCAGGAGGTGCTGAGCAAGCGGACCGCCCCGTTCTCCTCGTGGTCGCGCAGGTGGTTCTCCAGTGTCTCGCGGGCACGGTCCCGGGTTTCCTGGGGCACCTGGGCCATCAGATGGCGCCCGGGGCCGGTGCCCAGGAGGAAGACCGCCGCTTCCTCGGCGTTCCGTCCCCAGTCCCCGTACGCCTCGACCTGCCGCAGAACCGTGTGTACGAAACCGGCTCCGGACAGCACCTCACGGATGCGGTCCGGGTCCGCCAGGGAGAACATCCCCGGGAGCCCCGGTGCCCCGAAGTCCCCGAGGGGCAGGAGGTCCCGCAGGGCCGTCATGGCCCGCACCCATCCGTTGAGGCCGGCGTCCGCGGCGCAGATGAACGCCAGTCGACCGCCGGGGCGCAGGGCGCCGCCGATATTGGCGAACGCGGCCACGGGGTCGGCGAAGAACATCACCCCGTAGCGGCTGACGGCCGCGTCGAAGGTGCCGGGCGCGAAGGGGTGAACCTGGGCGTCCGCGTGCTCGAACGCCGCATTGCCGACGCCTTCCCGCTCCGCGGTCGCACGGGCGCGTTCGAGCATGGGGCCCGACAGGTCGATGCCGAGGGCCCGTCCGTGGACCGCCCGGCGCGCGGCGAGCCGCGTCGTCCGCCCCGATCCGCACCCGACATCGAGCACGTGGTCGCGCTCGCCGATGGCGGCGGCGGTGAGCAACGGCTGGTTGAAGCCCTCGTTCACGGCGTCCCAGCGATCCTGGTTACGGGCCCAGTACGTGCCTTCGTAGCCGTTCCACGCCTGGGCCTGCTCGGTGTTGACGACGTTGCGCATCGGGTGCCTTCCTGTGGGGCGCCGGGTGGGCGAGCCTATGATGGGCGTGCGCCCATACAGTATGGGCGCACGCCCATACTGGCAATCCCAGGAATGGCCGGGGCGGACGGCGACAGCATCGGGAGGGGCTCATGTCACCGCGTGGAGTGGCGATGCCCGACGTCAGGGAGCGGCTGTTCGCCGCCGCGGAACGCGTGTTGGAACGGGACGGCCCGGGTGCCCTGACCAGCAGGGCGATCACCGGCGAGGCGGGATGTGCCAAGGGCATGCTGCACGCCCGTTTCGCCGGGCTGGACGAGTTCGTCGCCGAGTTGTGCCTGGACAGGTTCGCGCGCACCGCGCGGCAGGCCGAGGAGCTTCCCGGGCGGGCGGGCTCGGACACGGTGGCGGCGAACCTCGCGGGGGTCGCGTCCGCACTGTTCGACTCCGGCGGCCCCGTGATAGCCGGCCTGGCCATGACACGCCCGGCCGCCGCCCTCCGGATACGCCAGGAACTGGAGGCCGGAGCACCGGGGTTCTCGGCCATCCAGGAAGCGACCGCGCGATACCTGGACGCCGAACAGCGCCTCGACCGCATCGCGGAAGGCGTCGACACGGCCGCGATCGCACTCGCCCTGGTCGGATCCGTTCACCATCTCCTGATGACCGGTTGGCCCGGCGCCCCGAATCCGCGTGAGCAGGTGAACGGGCTGGTGGCCATGCTGGTGAGTGCCGCCGGGGCCGGGCGTGACGATGCTTCGACCGGGGGGTGAGAGCCCGGCGCCCTTTTACCGGCGGCCGGCAGCTGAGGGCCGACCGCCGGTAAAAAAGGGCGCCGGTAGCTGGTAGCTGGTAGCCGATGACTGACAGAAGGGGCGCCCTCGCAAAAGGGTTCGTCCCCGCCGGGCGCCGCCCTCTACTCTGTCCGGAGCGGGACTGCGCAGTTCCCGCAGGTTGCGGGGCTGTGGCAGAGCGGCCCATTGCGATCGGTGTGGGTGAGGCCCTCCCACATCGACTTGACGGGGACCAGGGCGGGCCTGCCCCCCCGCCGTCCACGGGTTCGAATCCCGTCGGCACCGCAACCGACCGAACACCTCCTCCGTGCGCACCGCCCCGGTCGGGGGCGGTGCAGCAGTCCTTCCAGTACATCAGTGGTGTCGGGCAGGCCGTACTCGGAGGAGTGGGGTGCGGGGCCCGGGAGGTCAGCGGCTGCCTCCGAATGCCTTGTCGATGCGCTGGGCCTGCCGCCACCGCTGGAACTCGGGCAGGGCCGCGAGGTCGGTGAAGTCCTCGGAATCGGGGTCGCGGGTGAGGACCTGGTCGACCACCCGGTAGGCGTCGTCGGTACGGTCGAGGGCGAGCAGGACGCGGACCTGGGTGTCACGGACGAAGTCGTGCGAGGAGTCCTCGTCCGCGGTCAGCGCCTGCTCCACGGCGACCAGCGCGCGCTCCGGTTCACCGCTGTGCAGCAGGTGCCAGGCCAGGGCGTTGCCGGTGCGGCGCCTGACCTCTTCCTGGAAGGCGCCCTGGGCGGTGAAGTGCCAGACCGTATCGGGCAGCAGGGACATGGCCTGCTCGGCGTACCGGACGAGTTCGGCGTGCAGGGCGGGGCGGTCGGCGTCCGACGCTTTGTCGCCGAGGTCGCCGAGGATGTTGACCAGGGCGTAGTGGGCGTAGAGCTGGTCGTGGTCGGAGTAGCACGCGCCCGGGGTGCAGAGCGCGATGGCCTTCTCGTAGGCGGCGACCGCCTCCTCGGGCCCCTTCCCGGAGCCTTCTTCGACCAGGGTGTGCACGGCCTGCCAGTTCGGGTCGTGAACGATCTCCTCGGCCACGACACTCCTCAGGTCGAGCCGGGTACGGGGGAACGTGGCGCGCAGCCGGTCCAGCGTCGGCCGGTCGAGCCTGGTGGCCTGGAGATCCGCGAACTCCAGGCGGCGCAGGGCGAAGAAGGGCTCGGGAAGAGTGGTGAGTTCGTTGAACGACAGGTCGATGCGGCGGAGGTTCGGCGTACGGGCGAAGGCGTCTTCGGGCAGGGACCTGAACACGGTGCGCACCTTCTCCCCGCCGTAGGTCTCCTGGCCCCAGCGGTCGATTTCCAGGTGTTCCAGTGTCGTGATGTCCCAGATGCCGGTGAGCAGGTCCCTGGAGGCCGGGGGCTGTTCGGCCCACGGAGTGTGGCCACTGATCCGCAGTACGCGCAGGCGGGGCAGCCGGGCCAGCTCGGGCAGGCGGGTCAGCCGGTCGGACGGGCAGTGGTTGAGGTTCAGCTCCTCCAGCGCGGTCAGGTCCAGCAGCGCGTCGGGGACGGACTCCAGCCAGGTGTTGGACAGGTCGAGGGAGCGCAGTCCGGTCAGGCGGGTGACAGCCTCGGGGAACGCGACCGGGGTGTCGCAGTAGTAGTGCCCCTGGTTCAGACGGGACAGGTCCAGCTCGCGCAGTGAGCGCAGCCGGTCGAACCGGTCGGGGAGCGGGCAGGTCAGGTGCCCGGCGCGCAGGACCTCCAGTTGCCCGAGGTCGCAGAGGGAATCGGGGAGTTCCGTGAAGCCGTTGCCGGACACGTCCAGCATCCGGAGGTTGTGGAGCGCGCCGATGGATTCGGGCAGCCCGGTCAACCCCGTGCCGGAAACGTCGAGTTCTTCCAGGGCGGTGAGTTCGCCGATGCGCGCGTCGAGGGCGCCGAGATCGGCGTTGTTCGCGAGGGACAGGACGCGCAGCCGGGGGAAGGCGAGCAGTTGTTCCGGGAAGCCGCGGAGCTTGCGTCCGGAGAGGTCGAGTTCGGTGACCTCGTCGGCCCGGTCCAGCAGGAGGTCCAGTTCCTCCAGCGCGATGACATGGCTCGGGCGTGCCCCGGCGCGCAGTACCTGCCGTCCCTCGCTCATGGCGCGCTCGATCAGCCGTATCTCGGCCTCTCCGTCCTCGCCCAGCAGTTCGGGCAGCAGGATGCGGTCCAGTTCGTCGTCGGTGAAGTCGACCGGGCGGTTGGTGCGGCAGGTGTCGGCGACGAGAAGTGCCTGCGGCTGCTCGGCGAGGTCCAGCCCGAAGTACAGCACGCTGATGACGGTCGACGCGTGGACGCTGCCGCGCACCGTGAGGATGCCGCCGTCGTCCCCGTACGAGCCGCAGACGCCGCCCGTCACCTCCAGGTTCCCGCGCACCAGCGTGTTCGGGCAGCCGGACAGGAACACGTTTCGGGCCCGCAGGTTGCCCGTCACGACGAGGAAGTTGCCGCTGCCGTCGTCCCACCAGTCCAGGTCGCCGTCGACGGTGAGGTCGCCGTCCACGACGGTGTTGTACGGGATCCAGTCCTTGTCGCCCTCCGGCTTCAGGTGCCCCGCGACGTGCAGCCCGCCCTCGTACAGCCGGATCTCCTGCTCTTCGGTGAACTCGGCGTACGGGTAGGTGACCTCGTCCGAGATCCGGAAGCGTTCCTCCGCCTCCTCGACGGTGATGACGCGGTATCCCTCGGGTGAGTTGACCGTGGTCATGGGGGCGTGGCCCGGTGAAGCGGCGGTGTTCCTGGGGTCCTGGTCGGTCATGCGTGGTCGCTTCCTTGCTGTCCAGAGCGGCCCGGGGGCCTGTGGGGTGAGGTTGCGCACGGGCCGGGCGGCCGGGGGGCGGGCCCGGGGCGGTGTCCCCCGGGACGGCCGGCCTCGGGTTGGGCGGCCCTCGGAGGTGCGCCGGTCGTGGCAACCACCGTTGCCGGTGTCCGTCAGGCAGCGTTCTACCGCACGGCTGTGACAACGCAGCCCAGCGCCTCCGGCGGGGACCTGGGGGGCGGACCCCGGGGGGTGGCCCCTGTGGCGGGCCAGGAGCCGTTGCCGGTGCGGTGACGTCCACGAACAGGGCCCCATGACCAGGCCGCCCGGGGCGGATCGGGCAGCGGACCGCCCCGGTGCGCGAGGCGACCGGGGGGACGGGCCGGCGGCGTCACGCCGTGGCGAACCACTCCTCGGCGAGCGAGGACAGCGTCCCCCCGGCGGGTACCCGCAGTTCCCGCATGTACCAGGGAAGGTTGCTGTACACGTGCAGCAGCGTGTACGCGAGGAGCCGGTCCGGTTCGAAGGCGCGGCCGTACGCATCGGTGAGCCGGGCGAGCAGTTTCGGGTCGCCCCGGGTGACGAACAGGCCGACCCCGACGAAGTCGTACGCGCGGTCCCCGATCATGGCGGGTTCGAAGTCGAAGAGTCCGGTCAGGCGCCATCCGTCGGGATCGACGAGGAAGTGCTGCTGCATGATCTCGGTGTGCAGCAGGGAACGGTGCGGGTCGCGGGGCAGCGGAACCGAGGCGAGGAACTCCGGGATCTGCTCCAGCCACTCGGCCGGCAGTCCGCGCCTGCGCTGCTGCTCCACGGTCTCCTCGCGCCGACGGTCCAGGAAGGCGCCCCAGTCGCCGGGGCCGAGGACGTCCGCGAGGGGGCCGGGGTCGAGGGAGTGCAGAACCGCGAGGGTCTCGCCGATCTCGGCGACGATCCGTTCGCGGTCGGCCCGTGGCACGCGGTCCCAGGAACGGGCCAGGTTCTCGCCGCGAAGTCGGGACATCAGGACGTACCGCCAGCCGTTCTCGTACGCCCCGGCCTCACGGACCTGCGGCGTCTCCACGGGCAGCTTCCCCTGGAGGTGGAACAGGACGCGGCCCTCGGCGACACCGTCCTGGGCAGCGGCGCCGGGGAACAGTTTGAGGACGTGCTCGTCACCCACCGCGTAGACCGGCTGCGTTCCTTCGGAGAAACGGGTCAGCGGCTCACCGGCCAGCCCGAGGCGCGCGCAGAGGTCCTCCACCCCGGGCCGCATCACCGTCTCGTCGGGGACGATCGCGTCCCATTGTTCGTCCGTTTCCACCGGGGGCAGCATGATCGAGACCGTAGGCCGCCCCACCGGGGGAGGCAACACAGTTTCCCGCACGCCTCCCGTCCGATGTCCTGCGCCTGCTGTCGGTTCGCCCGGCACCCGGCGAGCCGTGCCGCCCGCCCGGTGTCCCGCGCCCGGCGCCCTGTGCCCGGCGCTGTTCGCCCGATGGCGTCCGGCGGTGCCCCGCCGTTCAGCCGATGTGTTCCCTGCGGCGGTGGGAGTGGGCCGGGTACACGCCGAGGATGCGCACCTCGGACGAGAAGAAACGCAGTTCGTGGAGGGCGAGTTCGACGCGGGTTTCGTCGGGGTGCCCCTCGATCTCGACGTAGAAGCGGCTGGCGTTCAGCCCGGCGCCCATCTGGTAACTCTCGATCTTGGTGAGGTTCACCGCGCTGCTCGCGAATCCGCCGAGTGCCTTGAAGAGGGCGCTGGGGATGTTCCGCACACTGAAGAAGAGGCTGGTCATCGTCGGTTCGCCGGTGTTCGGCGCGAAAACGGAATCCCGCGAGAGGACGACGAACCGGGTGGTGTTCTCCGGGTCGTCCTCGACCTGCGACCGCAGCACTTCCAGGCCGTAGAGCTCCGCCGCGGCCGGCGGGGCGAGCGCCGCGTGCCGGGGATCGCCCAGCTCCGCCACCTCGCGGGCCGCCCCCGCCGTGTCGTCGCTCACGAGGGTGCGCCAGCCGCCCTCGCGCAGGACCTTCCGGCACTGCCCCAGGGCGTGCACATGGCTGCGTACGCACTCCACCCCGTCGAACGTCGCGCCGGGAACTCCCATGAGGTCGAAGCGGATGGCGAGGAAGTGCTCGGCGATGACGAACAGCCCCGACTCGGGCAGCAGTTGATGCACGTCCGCGACGCGTCCGGCCGCAGAGTTGTCCACCGGGATCACCGCCACGTCGGCCATGCCGAGCGTCACGGCGTCCAGGGCCTGCTCGAAGCTCGTGCAGGCCAGCTCGCGTCCCTCGGGATACAGGGTGCGGGCAGCGGTCGCCGAGTTGGACCCGGGCTCACCTTGGTATGCGACGGTCGTCACCGTGTTTGGCCTTCCGCTGTTGTGAAGTGTGTCGCCGGGTGGAAGAAGGTCCACCGCAAGCCGTATGTGCTGCACGTAGCAGTATCGAGCAGTACCGGTGCGTTCCCCGGGGTCGAGGAATGCGGGGACGACGGCTGACGCCGTTGCCCGCGCGACGGCACACCGGCCGGTTCCGCCCGGATCGCCCCTCGCCGACGCGGTGTCCGCCATTACGCCGTAATAGGTCCTGGTATTACGCCGTAATAGGTTCCGGCCCCGTCCCGGGAGGGTTCCGCCTCCGGGCCCCGGCCGCGGGGCGAGTGCCCCCGGCGCCCGGTCGGGCGACAGGAGCGTCCACCCCGGTGCGTGTCCGACTGCTCGTCAAGTCCCCATTCTTATCGCATTTTTGGCTCTGTTCGCCTCCCAACGTTCCTGTGACATCGGCTTTTCCGTACGCCAGGTTCGATCACGGCGGCAAGGGCGGCCTCGGACACGGTCTCGGGCACGGCCTCGGGCACGGCCTCGGCCGCCGGGCGAACCACGGCCCGGCCGTCTGGTCTCCCCCGCTTGCCCCGGCCGGTCCGACTCGGGGCTTTTGCCATGCCTCCATACCGAGTACGACCAACATCATTTACTTTAAGCTCACTTGGGATCACAACTCGGAGAAATTTCCTCTGTCAGGAGCTCAAATATGTCTGTTCCGGAAGGCGCCTACGCCGTCCAGTTCACGTTCACGGCCTACGCCGAGGGGGTCGAGATCGGCACCACCTTCGAGATCCCGCTCAGCGCCTCCCCGTCCCAGCTGCCGCACGAGGACGCTGCGGCACAGGCCGCCGCCGATGCCTACAGAGCCGGCATCGCCGCCGCCTATCCGGCCGTGACGGTGTACGCGAACCGCGTCTACCTGTGCCGCCAGTACGGCGATGCCTGGCCTGCGCCTTCCGCCGAAGGCGAAGCTTCCTCCTGACCACGCCCGCAGGCCCCGCCCCCGTGCACCATCACGGGGGCGGGGCCTGCGGAGTCGGCGGTCCGCCGCGAGGGGGCGTTCCGGCGGTCAGGGGCGTGGCTCGGGCTCCGCGGCCGGTCCAGGGGCGGCCGTGGCGGTCACCGCGCGCAGGGCGAGTTCCCGGCTCCTGCGGACGTGGAGGAGGGTGATCGCCCCTGCGGCGTCGGCGTCCCCGGCGGCGATGCGTTCATACATCTCGCCGTGCTGCGCCCGCATGGGGGCGGGTTCCGTGTTCAGGCCGAACAGCAGCCGCAGCTGACCGCTCAACCGCTGCATGAGCTGGGCGAGCAACGGGTTGTCGGCGAGGGCCACGACCCCGTCGTGGAAGGCGGTGCCTGCGTCGTTCTCCCGTGTCCGGTCCCCGACGGAGGCCGCGGCCTCCGCCTGTTCCAGCACGGCCCGCAGATCCTCCAGGATGCCGGGCCCGGCGGGGCCGGCGAGGGCCACTCGACGGGCCGCGAGACGGGACGCCTGGATGGCCAGGGGTTCCCACACGTCGTACAGGTGCTCCACGTCGGCGCGCTCCAGCCGACGCACCCGCACACCGCTGTGCGGCAGCAGGTCGAGCAGCCCTTCCTCCACCAGGGCCCGCAGCGCCTCCCGCACCGGTACCCGCGACATCCGGAGTTCCTCGGCGATCTCGCGCTCCACCACCCGGGTGCCCTGGGCGTAGCTGCCGTCGATGATGCGGTCCCTGACGGCCCGGCGCGCGACCTCGCTCAGCGGTGTGCGCGCCGTCGGGGCGGACGGCTGTTCTCCGCCTTCCTTCCGGCCGGTGCTTGCCGTCACGTGTGCCGTCCTCCCTGTGCCTTCCTGCCCTGTCCCGGTACGTGCGCGGCGTCGGGGCGGCGCGGTCACCGGGCGTCCCGTCACCCTATGCGTGAGGCGGGGCGACGGAACGCCATCGGGGCTGGAAGGGGGCCCTCAGACCAGTCGGCCGTCCCGGGCGACCACCCGTCCGCCGTGCACCACCATGTCGCGGGTGGGCATGTCCACCACGACCTGCGGCAGGCATTCGGCGCGCAGCAGGACGAAGTCGGCCGGCGAGCCCGGGGAGAGGTCGGCGCGGGGCAGCCGCATGACGTCGGAGCCACCGTGCGCACCGGCCTCGTAACAAGCGATCAGTTCCTTGTCGAGGCGCACGTCCGTGACCCAGCCGAGCAGATGGGTCCGGTGGAACATGTCCGCGTTGCCGAAGGGGCTCCAGGAGTCGCGGACCCCGTCGGAGCCGAGCCCGACCCGCACGCCGTGCTCGCGCAGCTTCTCGATCGGCAGGACCAGCGACGGGCTCGGCGCCACGGTGGTCAGGGCGATGTCCAGCTCGCTCAGGTCCGCGGCCGTCCTCGCCAGTTCGGCGTCGGAGAGGCCGGGCAGGCAGAAGACGTGACTGACGGTCACCTTGCCCTTCAGCGACAGCGCCCGGGTGCGGTCGATGATGGCGCGCAGCACCGTCAGGCCCGTCTCGCCCCGGTCGTGGAGGTGGATGTCGACGCCGACGCCGTACTGGTCCGCGAGGCCGAAGAGCAGGTCCAGCTGCTCGTCCATGGCGTGGTCGAAGCTGATCGGGTCGAGTCCGCCGACCATGTCGACGAGTCCGCTGCGGGCGGCCTCCTTGAGCAGTTCCGCGGTGCCGGGGGTGCGGATGACGCCGTGCTGCGGGAAGGCCACGATCTGTACGTCGAGCGCGTGCTTGAGCCGTTCGCGCGCCTGCCCCACGCCTTCCACGGAGGCCAGGCCGTAGGCCGGGGCGATGTCGGCGTGCGCCCGCATGGCCCGCGTGCCGCGGGTCACGGCGTGCGACATGAGCGCGTACGCCCGCTCGGACACCGGGCGGCGCTGGCTGCGGAACAACTCAGCGTCCTGCTGGGCGAGTTCGGCGATGGTGTCGGCCGGCTTGCGCGACACCCATTCACCGCCCCACGTCGTCTTGTCGGGGTGGATATGCGCGTCGACCAGGGACGGCAGGACGACGCGGCCACCGCCGTCGATCACCTTGGCACCCCTGGGGGCCCGGTCACGCGTGATGCATCCCTCGACGACCGTGAGGTCCACCGGCTTCGCCGCGCCCAGGGGCCGTACGTCCCGGAAGACGACCGCGTCGCGGTGCGCGTCCCGGGAGGCCCTGCGGGAGTCGGCCGCGGCCGACGACATGCCCGCGGACATGGCGACACCGGTACCGGCCAGGGAGGCGGCACCGGCGAGGACACCGCGTCGGGACATCGGGGAGGGAGGGGGCGTCATGGGGCTCCTTCGGCTTGGGGTGGACAGCGGGGCGGTGCCGCATTGCGGGTCGTCCGGGCCGTCCAGGTCGCCCGGGTAACTCGATGCGGACCGGGATCCAGTTTGTATACCAAAGCAAGAAGCGAGACAAGGCCTCCGGGATTCAGTCGGGATGCACATCCACTTTTCTCCCTGTTCATTCCCAGCATGACACCTATTGGTATACGAAGTGAAGCCCAGAGCCCGGCTCGCCTCCACCTGGCCAGTACGACCGCGCTCCGCTCCTGCTGGCGGCCACCGGCGACCACGTCCGGACCGCCCAGATCCTCGTGGCCGCCGGTGCCGACCCGGACGCCCTGGACCAGCAGCACGACACGCCCTGGCTGGTGACGGACGTGACCGGCAGCGCCGCCATGGCCCGGACCCTCGCGGCGGCCGACCCGGACTACACCATCGTCAACCGGTACGGCGGCACCTCCCTCGTCCCGGCCGGGGAACACGGCCATGTCGCCTACGTCCGGGAGGTCACCACCCATCCGGACATCGACCTCGACGTCAACCACGTCAACGGCCTCGGCTGGACCGCCCTGGTGGAGGCCGTCATCCTCGGCGACGGCGGAACCGACCACCAGAAGACCGTGCGACTCCTCCTGGACGCGGGCGCCGACCCCGACATCGAGGACAGGACCGGGACGACCGCACTCCAGCACGCCCGCCGACGCGGCCAGGACGAGGTCGCCCGCCTGCTGAGCGGATGAGCCGACGGCAAGGACGGCAGAGGCAGCGGAGACGGCGGGGCCGTCAGGGGTGCGGATCGGTCAGGACCAACCGGTCACCGGTCACCGGTCACCGGTCGCCAGTCACCGGGCGTCAGTGTGCGGCGACCGTCATCTCGAACGAGTACCGCGAGGCACGGTACAGATGGGAGCCGCGCTCGACCGGGCTGCCCGAACTGTCGTACGCGGTACGGGTCATGGTCAGCAGGGTCGCGCCGCGCGCCTCGTCGAGGAGCCTGGCCTCGGCGGCGGTGGCGCGGCGTGCGCCGATGGTCTGCGTGGCGCTCCTCAGATCCGTACCGGACCGGCGGATCAGCTGGTACAAACCGTTTCGGACGAGTGCTTCCCCGGTCAGTTCCAGCAGACCGGCCGGCAGATGGTTGCGGAGCAGGGCGATGGGCTCGTCGTCGGCGAACCGCAGGCGCTCGACGGCCACCACGTCGGCGCCCTCGTCCACCCGCAGCGCGGCGGCGATGTCGTGGTCGGCGGGGACGGTCTTCAGGGAGAGGACCTCGGTACGCGGACGGCGTCCGTCCCGTTCGAGGTCCTCGTGGAGGCTGGTGAGTTCGACCTGGCGGCGGATGCGGTTGGTGACCACCTGCGTGCCGACCCCGCGCTTGCGGGCCAGGAGCCCCTTGTCGACGAGGTGCTGCATGGCCTGGCGCATGGTCGGGCGTGAGAGGCCGAGCTCGTCCGCCATGGCGATCTCGTTGCTCAGCCGCGTACCGGGCGGCAGCACCCCGGTCTCGATGAGCTCCTGCAACTGCTGCGCGACCTGGAAGTACAGCGGTACGGGACTGCCCCGGTCGATGGTGATCAGCTTCGTGAACGGCTCCACGTCACCCCTCCTGGGACTGCTGCCGACGGATGCAAGTATGTCTCAGACCATGCTAGCTACATACGTCTTTATGTCCTAACAAATGGATCGCCTGACGGAAGAGACGGGAAGGACGGAAGAGGTGGGCAAGGACCGGGAAGGGCGCCTTGTCCTCACGGCCGTTCGGGCTTCCGGGCCAGGAAGGTGGCGACCCTCCTCTTCGCTCCCGCGTCGGGTTCCTGCACGAGTCGCGCGGTGACGACGAGTCCGGCCCGGCCGAGCATCCCGGCGATGTCGTCCACCGGCAGCAGATGGGATTCGTAGGACACGGGGTGGCCGCCGTACGCCTGTACCGGTCGCAGGCACTCGCCGTCCCCCACGTGACCGGCCAGCATCAGATGACCGCCGGGCGCGAGCGCGCGGTGGAACTCGGCGTACACGATCGGCAGCGACTCCGGGGGCGTGTGGTGCGTGGAGTAGTACGCCAGGATGCCGCCGAGTTCGTCGTCCCCGATCGGGGACGCGGCCATCGACCCCACCGTGAAGCTCAGGTCCGGATGCGCCCGCCGGGCGAGCTCGATCATCCTCGGGGACAGGTCGATGCCGGACACGGGCACGCCCAGGCCCGCCAGATGCGCCGTGACCAGGCCGGGCCCGCATCCCATGTCCACGACCGGCCCGCGGCCGGCATCCCGCAGGAGTTCGGCGAACGTGGCCAGCATCGCGCGTGACAACGGATCCAGCTCCGCCGGGGTCTTGACGAGTGCCGTGTAGTCGGCGGCGACGGTGTCGTACGACTCCCGGACCGCGGCGAGGTAGGAGGGTTCGGTCACGCGGGCGACTCTAGAGGAGAGCACCGACAGGCCGACGGCCGCCACTGCGGCCCTCGTGCTGATCGGAAGGCCGATCCCGGTCAGCACCGTCACCGCACCGCCACCGCACAGCCCGTCGGCCGCTCCCCCGCACCACCCGCACCACCCGCAATGCCGCTGCTGCCGGTACCGGCAGCAGCGGCATTGCGGATTGCCGTGCCTGCCGTGCGACTCAGGCGGGCAGGGAGGCGAGCCAGTCGGTCAGGATCCGGTTGACGTCCTCGTACCGCTCCTGCTGGATCCAGTGGCCGCAGCCGTCGAGGACGTGCGAGGAGACCAGGCCGGGCAGGGTGGTGGGGTACGCCCGGATCGCGTCGGCCAGCCAGGTCGTGGAGGCGTCCAGCGCCCCGCCGAGGAACAGGGACGGCTGGGTGAGGGGCCGGCCCCGGAAGTCGGCGAGGTCCTCCCAGTCCCGGTCCATGTTCCGGTAGCGGTTGAGTGCTCCGCTCATGCCTGTCCGTTCGAACTCCCCGGCGTAGAAGTCGAGATCGTCCTCGCCGAGCCAGGCGGGCAGTCCGCCGACGGGGAACCGGTCGCGCAGCGTTCCGTCGCGGCCCGCGAAGTGCGGGTCCGGTGCGCCGGGGGCGGGCATCGTGTCGGCGGAGAAAGCGGCGTAGAAGCCCGCGAGCCAGCCGCGGACGTCCGGTTCGATCTCGGCCTCCGCCCGGCCGGGCTCCTGGAAACGGGAAATGTAGAACTCCTCGTCCCCGCCCCCGCCCATCCGCGCGAAGATCTCGCTGGGCCGTGGGCCGCCGGGCGGTGCGTAGGGCACGCTCAGCAGGCCGACCGCGCGGAAGACGTCCGGCCGGAGGAGGGCGGAGTGCGCGGCGACGGCCGAGCCCCAGTCGTGCCCGACGACCACCGCGTTCCGCTCCCCGAGCGCGTGCACCACGGCGACGGCGTCCTCGACCAGTTCGAGCATCCGGTACGCGGCCACCTCCTCGGGCCCGGAGGAACGCCCGTAGCCGCGGACGTCCACGGCGACCGCGCGGTATCCGGCCGCGGCCAGCACCGGCAGCTGGTGGCGCCAGGAGTACCAGGACTCCGGGAATCCGTGCACCAGCAACACCATTGGCCCGGCGCCCTGTTCCACCAGATGGATCCGTCCGGCGGGCGAGGCGACCAGCCGGTGCGTGACGTCCGTGGCCCGGGTGGTCTGTGGCATGAGTCCTCCGTGTGGTGTCGGTCGGTCCGCCGTGCGCCGGGACGCCGCCCGAAGGCCGGAAGAGACGGCCCCGGAGCCGGGTGGCGCGGGCGGGGTTGCGGGACGGGCTGCGGCCCGGACCGCGATCATGCGCCGGGCACGAGGACCGTCGCGAGTTCTGTTGCCGCTTCGGCAAACCGTGCTCACCACATGCACGGCTTCGGGAAACAACGGCATCGGCCCTCCCGGCCTCGGCGGAGGTGTGGCTATTCGGGCAGCGATCTGTCCTGGACGACGTTCTTCATGACAAGGGTCGACGTCAGGCGCTGGACGCCGGGCAGCCGGGCGAGCCGCTGGTCGTAGAGCTGCTGGAAGGCGGCCAGATCCGTGGTGGCGACGCGCAGGAGGTAGTCGGGTTCGCCGAACAGGCGCTGAGCCTGCAGCACGTGGGGGACGGCAGCCACAGCTTCTTCGAAGGCCGTGACGGTGTCGGCGTCCTCCCACCGGAGGGTGACGAACACGAGGGCCTCGAAGTTCAGACCGACGGCGGCCGGGTCGACGACGGCCCGGTAGCCGCGGATCGCCCCCTCGCGTTCGAGATCGCGCAGTCGGCGATGGCACGGTGAGACGCTGAGCTTCACACGAGCGGCCAGCTCGGTGACGGTGAGACGGCCCTCCGCCGCCCTGGTCGTCACCCGCATCAGCGGTGCCATGATGATCGCCATCGGGGCCTTTCTGCTGGTGGAACGCCTGGCCGGCTGAGGAACCCGGCCGCTGCGCCCCGCCGTCGTGGTCGACGTGGTGGCAGCGCCCTTCCCCGGGGCCGATGCGCGCCACCCGGGCGACCGGCTCCGCCCCTCCCCCTCCCCCACGCCGTGCCTCCTGCCGGGTCGCCCGCCCGAACCGCGGTGCGCAGCGCCAGGACCGCTTAGCCTGCGGCCATGGATCTCTTCTCGCGCTCCTGGACGGCGTTGCGCACAGCGGTCGCCGAGCTGTCGGACGAGGACTTCGCGCGGCCGTCCGGCTGTACCGGCTGGCTCGTGCGGGACCTGGTGTGCCACCTGGTCATCGACGCCCAGGACGTCCTGATCACCCTCGCCACCCCCGCCGGAACGGAACCGACCCGGGACGCGGTGACCTACTGGGAGGTCACCGGGGAACCACCGACCGGCGACGACCCGCTCGACGCGCTGACCGTCCGTCTGGCCGCCGCGTACCAGGAGCCGTGGCTGCTCAGGTTCCACCTCGACGACGTCGGTTCCGCCGCCGGGCGCGCCGCCGGGCTCGCGGACCCCGCGGCCCGGGTCGGCACCCGTGACGAGGTCCTCACCACGGGCGAGTACCTCTGCGCGTACGTCCTGGAGTGGACGCTGCACCACCTGGATCTGATCGCGCACCTCCCAAACGCCGCAAAGCCGCCCGCCGAGGGGCTCGCCCGGTCCCGCGAGATGCTGGAGAGGATCGCCGGTGCGGCGTTCCCCCCGTCGTTCTCCGACCGGGACGCGCTGCTGATCGGCACCGGGCGGCGCGCTCCGAGCGGGGCGGAGGAGGCCGAACTGGGTGAACTGGCCGCTCAACTCCCGTTCGTCCTCGGCTGAGCGGCCCTTCGGCCGGTCGGCTCTTCGGGCGTACGGCCGGTCGGCCTTCGGGTGTCCGGTCGGCCGGTCCCGCCCGCCAGGCGCGGGAGGCTCGGCCCTACTGTGTGATCATGTATTCATCCCCTCAAATCAGACGTGTGGGCAAGGCGCTCGTCGTGACGGTGATCGCCACGGCCGTATCCCATCTGCTCCTGTCCGACGGTCTGTCGATGTCCCTGTGGAGCCAGGCGTCGGCGAACATGGGCGGGGCGGCCGCGGACACGGGGGACCAGGCGTTCACCGCGGCGGTGGTCAACACCCTGCTGGCCATGCCGCTGGTGCTGTGGATCGGCATGAGGCTGCTGCGGGAACGCCGGGTGTACCCGATGGTCCTCATGGGCGCCATCGGTTGGTTCTTCACCGTCGGCCACGGCATCGACCTCGTCGACGACCGGATCGGCGCCCTGCTCCCCCTCTGGTCCCTGGCCGCGTTCGCCGCGGTCACCTGCCTGTCCTCGCTCCTCCTCACCCCCCGCCCGCGCACGAACCGATGAACCGGGCCGGCTGAACCACCCCGCCGACCTGCCGGGCCTCTCCTTTCGGGGAAGGAGAGGAGCATGGTCGTGGGGCCGACGGCGGGCGGTGTCAGTGGGGGGTGGTACCCATGGACCCATGAATGTCGATCACGCCGCCCCTGCCGAACTGGAGGCGCTCCGCACCGCCTTCGACGCCGACTCGTGCGCACCGCCCCTGGGATGGGACGCGGTGCACGCCTTCGAGGCCGAGCACGGGATCGTGCTGCCCGAGCCGTACCGGACGTTCGTCGCGGAGATCTGCGACGGGTTCTCCTCGGGGCCGCCGTACTACGGGCTCGTCGCCCTGGCCGAGATGCCCAGGGACTGGGGGAACGGCCGCCCCGAGCGTGTGCTGGCCAAGCCCTTTCCGCTGACCGGCGCGTGGGTGTGGGAGGGGGAGGAGGACGATCCGCGGCCCGAGGAGGAGATCGAAGCGGTTCTGGAGCAGGTCTTCGACCACGGCTCGATCGTGCTGGGCACCGACGGATGCGGCATGTACTGGCATCTCGTCGTCACCGGGCCCCACCGCGGGCACATCTGGAACATCAGCGGCGAGGGCGCCGTGCCCTTCGGCGCCGAGTTCGGCCACACCACGTCGGCACCCGGCTTCGCCGGATGGGTCGCGCACTGGGCCGCCCACAAGGACTGGTACGACGCGGGGTGAGGCAGGGCCTTTCGAGGCGCGGCGTGTCGTGGCATGCCGCAACATGCCGTGGCATCGCGAAGACGTGGGCGAGGGAATGGAGCAGCAGTGGGCACAACACCGGGAACGACGAAGCTCGAACGGGTCGTCCCTACGACGCACGGCGTCGACGAGCGGATCGACTGGAGCGAGGTCGAGGAGATCTGGGGCACCCGGTTCCCGGCCGACTACGTCGCCTTCATGAAGACGTACGGGGCGGGCCAACTCAGCCAGGACATCGGCATACTGCTGCCGGTTCCCCGGTCCGACGCCTATTCGGACGGGTCCGGTCTGCGGCAGGAGACCGCGAACGCCCGTGGCACCTGGGAGATGTGCGGCGGCAGAACGGCCCTCGACGTGGACCCGGACTCCATCCTGGCCTGGGGCGTCACCAGCGGCGCGGACATCTACTGCTGGCTGACCACGGGCGACGACCCCGACCGGTGGCCCGTGCTCGTGTGCGGGCGGCACACGGCTCCCCTCTTCCAGGTCCACCCCTTCGGGATGGCGGAGTTCCTGCACCGGCTGATCACCGATGAGGAGTTCCAGGAGGAGACGATCAGCGTCGTCCTGCCGAAGGAGCCTTCGTTCACCAACTGGCGTGAACAGAAACGGCGTTGGGAGGCGGGTCTCGATCCTTCCACCGGAGAGCCCTGGTAGTGGCCGGGCGACGGGACGCGGGACGTACCGTCGCCCGGCCCTCGGGCTCCTCGCCGCCTCACGTCGCGTTCAGGGCCACCGTCGGGTGGAGGCGGGAGGCGCGGATCGCCGGGTAGAGGCCCGCGACCACACCGATCAGAAGAGTGGCGGCCAGGCCGCCCACCAGGGACCGGGGCGGAACCACCGCCGTCCACCCCTGGAACCGCGCGAAGCCGTACGTGGCCGCCGCGCCCAGCAGCGCGCCCGTCGCCCCGCCCAGCGCCGAGAGCAGCAGCGACTCGGTCAGGAACTGGAGCCGGATCGCACCCCGGGTCGCGCCCAGCGCGCGGCGCAGACCGATCTCCTGGCGGCGCTCCAGGACGGAGATGACCATGGTGTTGGCGACGCCCACCCCGCCGACCAGGAGGGCCACCGCGCCCAGACCGAGCATCAGGTTCGTCAGGCCCTCGTCGGTGGCGGCCTTGGCGGCCAGCGCGTCCGAGGGGCGGGAGACCTTGATGCCCCCTTCTTGCCCGGGGCTGATGGTGCGGGCCAGGATCGCCCGTACGTCCTCCACCGAGGCGTCCGTGGAGCGCTCGAAGACGGTGGTGGGGTGGCCGTCGAAGCCGAAGTGGCGTTCGGCGGCGGGGAATCCGACCATGGCCACCCGGTCCAGGTTGGGGACCAGTTCGAGCGGTTTCAGGATGCCGACGACGACCACGCGCGTCTCGTTCATCATGATCGTCTCGCCGGTGCGGGTGATGCCCAGGCGGTCCGCCGCCACCGCGCCGAGGACCGTGGTCGGGAGGCGCTCGCGGGCCGGGTCCAGCCAGACGCCCTTGTGCACCTCGCCGCCGAGCGCGGACAGCAGGTCGCGGCGGACCGCCTGGGCGGTGACGCCCGCGGTGCGTTCCTCGGGGACCACGTCGCTGCGGCGGATGCGGGCGTCGATGTCGGCGGTGGCCGTGGCGTGCTGCACCGGACCGATCCGCTCGACCATCGCGACCGCGTTCTCGGGAAGTCGGACCTCCTCCCCCAAGGCATCCTTGCCCGCCTCGGCGGTGAGGAGGTTGGTGCCGAGGCGGTCGAGCCGGGCCATCAGGTCCGCGCGGCTCGACTCGGACAGGCCGACGACCGCGACCATGGTCGCGATGCCGATGGCGATGCCGAGCGCCGAGAGCACCACGCGCGCACGGCGCGCGCGGAGGCCGACCGCGCCGACGCGGAGGATGTCGCGGGGCGAGAGGCGGGAGGGCCTGAGATCGTTCCTCACGGTCCGCCCTCCTCTGTGCGGGAGGCGGGACGCGTACCCGAACCCGCGCCTCGGCCTCCGCCGAACTCTGCATCCGCGCCTCGACCGCCACCGGAACCCGGACCGAAACCCCTACCCGTACCCGTACCGAAACCCGTACCCGTACCCGTACCCGGACCGGAACACATCGTGGAGCGCGTGTCCGAGACGATCTCGCCGTCCCTGAAGCGGACCCGGCGCGGCAGCGCGTGCGCGATCTCGTTGTCGTGGGTGATCACGCAGACGGTGGTGCCGGAGGCGTTCAGCTCGTGCAGCAGCTCCATGACGATCTCGCCGGACGCGGTGTCCAGCGCCCCGGTCGGTTCGTCCGCCAGCAGCAGCCTGGGGTTCCCCACCAGCGCGCGGGCGATGGCCACGCGTTGTTTCTCGCCGCCGGACAGTTCGTTCGGCGTGTGCGAGCAGCGGTGGTCCAGTCGCACCCTGGCCAGCGCCTCCCGGGCCCGCGTGCGGCGCTCCCTCGGCGGTACGCCCGCGTACAGCAGCCCGTCGGCGACGTTGTCCACCGCGTCGCGGCCCGCCGCCAGGTGGAAGTGCTGGAACACGAAGCCGATGTGGCGGGCGCGCAGTGCGGAGAGCCGGGAGTCGGAGAGCCCGGCCACGTCGTAGCCGGCGACCCTGACGGTGCCCGTGGTGGGCCTGTCGAGGGTGCCCATGATGTTGAGCATCGTGGACTTGCCGGAGCCGGACGGGCCGACGACGGCGAGCAGTTCGCCCGCCTCGACGGTGAGGTCCACGCCGCGCAGGGCGTGGACGCCGCCGGGGTACGACTTGGTGGCGTCCCGCAGTTCGACCACGGGGGGTGCCGTCATGACTTCGCCACCCCGACCTTCAGCCCCTCGCGCAGGTCCGGGCCGCTGACCTCGATCTGCCCGTCGGCGGTCATGCCCGTCTCGACCCGAACCATCCTCGACGTGGTGCCCCGGACGATCTGGAGGCCGTAGCCGCCGTTCTCGCCGCGCAGCGCGACGACCGCCTCGACGGGTACCGCGAGGACGCCCTCGCGCGCCTCGCTGACGAACTTCACGCTCGCCGGTGCCTTGGGGTCCTCGCCGGACGCGGCCTTCGCCCCGCTCTCCAGTACGACCTCGACGGTGATGCCCTCCTCGGCGCCCGCGCCGGCGGACCCGGACTCCTCCGGGCGTACCGTCCCCGCGACTTTGCCGGCCACGGTCCGCCCGCTCGGCAGGGTGACCTCGACCCTGGTGCCGGACGAGGTGAGCGGGCCGTCGGTCTGGTCCAGCTGTGCCCGTACGACGGGTTTGGTGGAGGCGACCGTCAGGACCGGCCCGTCGGGGCCCACCTGGTCGGCGAGCGCCGCGTCGGCGGAGACCACCTTGACCGGTCCCGGCTGGAAGACGACGTCGCCCCTGCCGACCCGGCCGGTGGTGTCGCGATTGAGGGACTTCTGCCACCGCTTGACGGCGGCCTCGGTGTCCTTGCCGTACCAGACGTCGACGTACAGCCCCGCCCCGTATCCCAAGTCGCGCAGGTTGCGCTCCAGTTGGAGTACGTCGCTGCCCCGGTCGCCGGTCTTCATCTCGCGGAACATCGGGACCGGCCCGTAAAGGAGGGTGACGGGTTTGTCGTTCAGCTCGTACAGCGCCTGCCCCGCGGTCAGCGTCCTTCCCTCGGTGGCGGCCACCGTGACGGTGCCCTCGACGGCGGACTTGACCGGGCGGCGCTGCGCGAAGTCGAGTCTGCCGTCGACCGTCTTGGACTGCACGAGGTCGGTGCGTACGACGGTCGTGGTGGCGGGTGGCAGGTCGCCGTTCCTCGCCGGGGTGCCCGTGTCGCCGCCGTCGCCGAGGAGCAGGACGCCCCCGGTGACGGCGACGGCGGCGGTCGCAGCGCCGAGCGCGCGGAGAGTGGTGCCGCGCTTCACTGCATGCCGTCCAGACCGTCGAGCAGCTTCGGCGCGCACGTCTCGCGGGCCTTCTTGTACGTGGGCGAGTTCGGGTCGATGACCGGGGACCCCGGGTTCGGGTCGCCGCCCGGCTGGGCGTTGCCGCCGCTCATGGTCGGATTGGTGAACCGGGAGACGCCGTTGTCGCGCATGCACTTGGCGTGCGCGAGCATCGACTCGTAGGACTTCTGCTGGTCGCGTTCGGGCTCGGCCGTCATGGCGGCCTGCAGCTCGGGCACGCAGACGCCGTTCCTGCCGCCCTTGATGCCCTCGTTGCGGCCGGGCTGGGCGCCGATCTCGTTGATCTTGTCCCAGTCGAGGTACCCGCTGAGCCTGGGGTCGGGGAAGTCCTTGTAACCGCCCTTGGCACGCATGCACTGGACGTACTTCAGCTGGGCGTCGTAGAAGGCGCTCTTGCCGGCGGGCGGGGCGCTCGGCCCGCTGTCGTCCTTCACGGTGCCGGTGGCCGGTGCGTCCGGTACGTCGGCGATCGCGGTGTCCTTCTTGTCCGCACCGCCGGAGTCACCGCCTCCGCAGGCGGCGGAGAGGACGAGGAGGGGCAGGGCCACGAGGGTGACCGTGCGCAGCCGGGCGGTGGGGCGGGAGTTCGTGTCGAGGAAGCTCATGCGTCCCACGCTCGCCGCCGTGGATGATGGCCCGTCCATGGCCACATGATGGGAACGTAACAATGCCTCCGACCTGTGTGTCCGTCCCCGTCCGGAGTGGGGAAACGGTTGCGGCGCGCCCATAATCGGCCCATGCCGCATGTACTGCTCATCGAGGACGACGCGTCCGTACGGGACGGGATGGAGCTCGTGCTGCGCCGGCACGGGTACGGCGTGGAAACCGCCGCCACCGGCGAGCGGGCCCTCGCCCTGCTGGACGGCCCGGACGGCCGGAGGGTCGAACTGGCCGTGCTGGACCTGATGCTGCCCGGCATGGACGGCTTCGAGGTGTGCCGCCGGATCCGGGCCAGGACCGCCACCCTGCCGATCATCATGCTGACCGCGCGCGGCGACGACCACGACATCGTGACGGGCCTGGAGGCGGGCGCCGACGACTACGTGGTCAAGCCGGTCACCGCACCCGTGCTGGAGGCCCGCATCCGGGCCGCGCTGCGCCGCGTGGAGCCGTCGGCGCGCCGGGACCCGGACGCCGATCTCGCCGGGCTGGTGATCGACCGCGCCGGGCTGACCGTCACCAAGAACGGCACTCCCGTCCCGCTGCCGCCCACCGAGCTGCGGCTGCTGCTGGAACTCTCGGCCTCCCCCGGCCGGGTCCTCAGCCGCGAACAGCTCCTCGAATCGGTGTGGGACCACACCTTCCTGGGCGATTCCCGGCTGGTGGACGCGGCGGTCGGGCGGCTGCGGGCCAAGCTGGAGGACGTACCGGCCAAGCCCCGGTACGTGCAGACGGTGCGGGGCTTCGGCTACCGCTTCGGGCCGCTGTGAAGCGTACGGACGGCGGCAGGGACGGTGGCGTCCCGAAGCGGCACCGTCGGCGGTTCACCGGCGGGCTGCGTGTGCGGCTCGTCGTCACCTTCGTCGTCGTCGCCCTCGTCAGCGCGGCGACCGCGACCGCCCTCGCCTACCGGGACGCGCGCACCGCCGTCCTCCAGCGCACCCAGAACGCGGCCGTGAACGACTTCCGGGCACAGGTCGGCACGGTGGCCGCCGACTTCGACCTGCCGCCCGACCAGGAGTCGCTGTCCCGGTTCGCGGTGAAGGTGTCGGAGCGTGTCGGCGGGAAGATCGTGGTCGCCCGCTACCAGGACCTGTCCGCCGTCTCCGACTCGTTCGCCGACACGAAGTCCCGGATCACCGTCGAGCTGCGCGCCGCCGTCATGGCCGGTGGCGGCGCCGGGTTCCAGCGGGTGCGGTGGCAGGACCGGCCCTACCTGGTCGTCGGCACGCCCGTGACGTTCGCCGACGGGGACCGCCGCGCCTCCGGTCTGGAGGTCTACTCGATCACCGATCTGCGGGCGGAGAGCGAGGACACGGCCGCTCTGCTCGACTCCGTACGGGCCGGCATCGTGCCGGTGGTGCTGCTGGTCGCCGTCCTGGCACTGCTGGCGGCGGGGACGGTCCTGCGTCCGGTGCGGAAGCTGGGCCGGGCCACTCGCGAGCTGGCGGCCGGAGACCTCGGCAGCCGGGTCGCCGTCACCGGGCACGACGAACTCGCCGACCTGGCACGGACGTTCAACGAGACCGCCGATGCCCTCCAGGCCTCCGACGCGGAGCTGCGCGAGCAGGAGGCGAAGGCGCGCCGTTTCGTGGCGGACGTGTCGCACGAACTGCGCACGCCTCTCGCGGCGATGACGATGGTGGCGACCGTCCTGGAGGAGGACGCCGACCAGCTGCCGCCGGACGCGGCGCGGGCGGCCCGGACCGTCGGCGCGGAGACGGCACGGCTGTCCCGGCTGGTCGAGGACCTGATGGAGATCTCCCGCTTCGACGCCAAGGCGGTACGGCTGAACGCGGCCGAGACCGACCTCGCCGACACCGTACGGGCCTCGCTGGCACTGCGCGGCTGGACGGACCGGGTGCAAACGGACCTCCGCGAGGACGTACGGGCGGTGGTCGACCGGCGCCGGATCGACGTGATCGTGGCGAACCTGGTGGGCAACGCGCTGCGGCACGGCGCCCCGCCGGTCACCGTGACCCTCGGGACGTCCCGGGCGGCGGACGGCGACTGGGTGGTCCTGTCCGTCGCCGATCACGGCCCCGGGCTGCCGCCCGAAGCGCGGGAGCGGGTCTTCGACCGGTTCTACAAGGCGGACGCGGCCCGCACGCGCGGTGCGGCCGACGACAGCGGACAGGGCAGCGGCCTCGGTACGGCGATCGCGCTGGAGAATGCCCGGCTGCACGGCGGCACGATCGAGGTGGCCGACGGGGTCGAAGGGTCCGATGGGACCGGGGTGACCGACAGGGCTGGTGGGGGTGATGGGGGTGGTTGGGCCGATGAGACCAACGAGGCTGGTGGGGCGAACGAGACCGACGCTGCCGACGAGACCGACGCTGTCGAGGGGGCCCACGGGACGCGGCGCGGCGCGGTGTTCACGCTGCGGCTGCCCCTGCGGCGTACGGGAGAGGAGACGGAGTGAGGATGCGACCGGTGGGAGCGGCCGCCGTGTTGGGGGTCGTCCTGGTGGGGTGCGGAGTCCAGCCGACCGGGGTGATAGACGCGGGCGAACCCGCGTCCGGGCTGACGCGCGGCATGCGGCTGTACTACGCGTCCGCCGACGGGCTGCGCGCGGTGCCCCTGATCGACAAGGAGGTCGACGACCTCGCCGGGGTGCTGAAGCTGCTCGCTCAGGAGCCCCCCGAGGGGCTCATCTCCCTCGTCCAGCTCGACGGCTACTCCGCGACCGGTTCGGGCAGCCGGGTCACGGTCCACATCGACGGCCCCTACGGCGGCTCGGGGCGCGACCAGGGCACGGGCCAGGTGGTGTGCACGCTGGCGCGCGCCCAGTCCGTGCTCGACCCGAAGGTCGGGGCCGATGACGTGGAGGTCACCCTGCGGCCGTCCGAGGGTGCCGTGCTGGGCCCCTACCGGTGTGCGGATTTCCTCAACAGATGAGCGGGCGGGCGAGTTCGCGGCGACGGGCCGTGCTCCCGCCCCTGCGCGTGTGTCACCGGCGGGAAAAGGCGGGGCGGGCGGGCACCCCTGGCTGTTAACGTCTCCGGCATGAAGCGCGCTGCCATGACGACGACGCCGGAGAGTGTCCCGGCGCGCTGACCGATGTCTCAGTCCGAAGCCCCGGGGCGAGTGCCCCGGGGCTTCGTCCTGCGGTCACCCGCCCTCCTGTCCGCGAGGAGACCGCCATGTACGACCACCGCAAGCTCGGCCGTGAACTGGGCCTGTTCGACACCGACCCGCTGATCGGCGCGGGCCTGCCGTACTGGCTGCCCGACGGCGCGACCATCCGGCACACCCTGGAGGAGTACATCCGCGCCGCCGAGCGGCGGGCCGGATACCGGCACGTCTGCTCGCCGGTGCTCGGCAAACGGGAGCTGTACGAGATCTCGGGGCACTGGGCGCACTACAGCGACGACATGTTCCCCCCGATGGACCTCGGTGGTGAGCAGGTCGTGCTGCGGCCGAGCCTGTGCCCCCATCACGCGGTGATCTACCGCTCCCGCTCCCACAGCTACCGCGAGCTGCCCCTGCGCATGGCCGAGCTCGGTGGCATGTACCGCTCCGAACTGTCCGGTGTGCTCGGCGGGTTGACCCGTGTCCGGGCCATCCAGCTCAACGACGCGCACATCTTCTGCACCCTGGACCAGGTCGCCGAGGAGGCGCGGGCCGCGCTGGAGATGATCCGCCGGGCGTACGAGGCACTCGGCATCACCCCGGCCCGCTACCGGCTCTCCCTGCCGGGCCCCGGGGGCAAGTGCGTCGCCGCGCCCGAGAAGTGGCGACGCTCCACCGACCTGCTGATCGACGTCCTCGACCGCTCCGGTCTACCCTACGAGGCGGCCGAAGGGGAAGCCGCGTTCTACGGCCCCAAGATCGACGTCCAGGTCGCCGACGGCGCGGGCCGGGAGTCCACCCTGTCCACCGTCCAGGTCGACTTCCACCAGCCCGAGCGGTTCGACCTGCACTACATCGGCGCGGACGGCGCCAGGCACCGACCCGTCATGGTCCACCGCAGCATCATCGGCAGTGTGGAGCGGGCCGTGGCCCATCTCGTCGAACGACACGGCGGCGCCTTCCCCGCCTGGCTCGCCCCCACCCAGCTGGTGGTCCTCCCGGTCTCCGACGCCGAACTTGCGAACGCCGCGGCGTTCGCCCGGCGTTGCGTCGAACTCGGGTTGCGTGCCGAGATCGCGGCACCGGAACGCGGCAGCCTGGGCGCCCGGATCCGGGAGGCCCGCCTGGTCCCCTACCAGGTGGTCATCGGCGCCAGGGAAGCCGTGGACGACCGGGTCGCACTGCGGCTGCGCGACGGCCGCCGGCTCGACCCGCAACCGGCCGACGACATGCTCGCCCGCATCGGTGCTCTCGTCGATGCCCACAGCACCGACCTGTGGGCCGACACCGCCCCGTAGCGGACGGTGTCCCCGGAGATGTCCGGACCCACCGGGCCGGGTGGTCGCGGGGAGAGCGCGGCCGGCAGGACCTCGCGTCATCCCCAGGGCTTTCGCCTCTCCCCCGTGCGAGCCAGGAGGACCACTCCCGGGAGGGATGTGAGCACCTGCGCACCCGACCAGCATGGTGACCAGGAATCGAGAAACCCGGAGGTCACCGTGGCTGTCTCCGCAACGGGCCGCACGCAGGACGGGACACCGTCCGGTGCGGCGGCAGGGCGCCGGCCCGACGGCGGACGGCGGCGATGGCCCGAGCGGGCGCCTGCCGTCGCCGTCGCGATCAGTGTGGTGTACGCCGCCGTCGAGACCGCCTGGGCAGTGACGGGGAGCACCGTTCCTTTCGCCCGGCACGCCCCGTACTCGCCGGCCGCCCAGCTCGTCCTGGCCGCTCTGGCCCTCGTCGCCGGTGCCGTCTGCCGGGCCGCGGCAGGACCGCCGGAGCGGTGGGGGCGGCTGGGCCGACGGGCGGTGGCGGCCGGATTTGCCCTCACCGTCCCGGTGTTCACGATGGGCATGGCGGCCCTGCCCGCCTACTTCGTCACCCTGGCGTCCGGTTCGGGGCCGGAGAGCGTCACCGGCCTGGCCCATGTGCTGCTGAGCACGGCCCTCACCTCCTGCCTCGTCCTCGTCGGGCTGTCGTACCGCCGACGGCTGACGGGCAGATGCCCCCGTTGCGGGAACGTGCACGATGGCGGTCATGACGTGCCGGTCCTCCACCCCGAGGCCTCCTCCGCCTCGCCCCGCACCCGGAAGGTGGCCTGTCTGTTGCTGTGCGGGCTGCTGCCGTGGGCCGCGGTCAAGACCGTCTGGACGCTGGGCGGTGACGCGTTCGGTGTCACCGCCGAGAAGTGGCAGGAGTCCAACTCCGGCGGCTCGGAGGCGGTGCGGGCGCTCGCCGCGGTGGGCATCGACGTCACCGTACTGGCCGCGGGCCTGGGCGTCTTTCTGCTGACCGGCCTGATGTACCGGTGGGGGCAGGTGTTCCCCCGCTGGGCACCGTTCCTCTCCGGGCGTCGGGTGCCGCGCCTGCTGCCGCTGCTCCCGGCCTGGCCGACGGCCGTCGGCCTGTCGGTGTACGGAGTCGTCCTGGTGGTCTACGCCCCGCTCGCGGCCCTCGGGGTACTGCCCGCCCCGGAACCCGACGCGGAACTGGGCGCCACTCCCGCCGGAACCCTGTGGCTGGCCGCTTTCGGAGGGCTGGCGTTCAGCGGGTTGGGCTTCGGCCTCCTCCTGGCCGCCCGCTCCTACTACGCCCGTACCCGCCCCGTCTGCGCCACCGCGTTCGCCCGTACCCCGGCAGCCCCGTACGGCCCGCCCTGCCGAATACCGCTCAATGCCCGCCGGACGATGGCGAGTTGACGGGATGAAGAGATGAAGAGATGACGGGTGACGGGTGTCGAATGGCGAGTGAGGGGTGGCGGTTGGCGGGGTCTGCTGGAACGGGCCAGTTCTTCGGCATCGGGGAGGAGGGGTGCTGCATCGGGTCGGCAATGTGGCGGGCCGAGAGTTGCCGGACGTTCCACAAGAAGGCGCGGCCCGGCCGGTGCGAGGATTCCGCGCATGAGCGATGTCCGGGAAGTGAACTGCCGCCCTCTCCGACCGCGCCCCCTGTGGTTCTTCGTCTGGCTCGGGGCCGCCGGGGCGTGCCTGGCCGTGGTGCGCGCAGGGTACGGGGGCGGGTTCCCGGACGTGTGGGTGGGTGTCGGCCTGCTGCTCGCGCTGGTGGGCGTCCTGGCCCTGAACATGGCCGTCAGGCGGGTGCGCGCCGACGCGTACGGCGTGCACATTCGAACGCTGCTGCGCCGCCGGAGCGTGCCGTGGCGCGACATCGCCGACCTGCGCGTATTCCTGAAGTACGAGCGCAACCCCCGGGTCCGGGAAGCCCGGCGGGTGAGCCTGGCGCTGCGCGACGGGCACAAGATGTTCCTGCCGCTGCCGCAGAGCTGGTCGCCCGACGACCGTGCGGAGTTCGACGCGGAACTGGACGCGCTCCGCGCGCTGCACGCTCGTCATGGAACCCCTGCGTCGAGCCACGTCCCCGTCATCTCGTACCGCACCGCCGGGCGCGCTCCGACCGGGGCGCTGAGCCTGTGCGTGCTGCTGCTCGTGGGCGCGGGTGTGGCCGCCTGGGCCGTTCCGGACGCCGCTTCGCATGCGCGGGAGTGGCAGTCGGCCGCTCCGTGCGCCGCGGGGGCGACCGTCGAGGAACGCCGCGAGTGCCTGACCACCGTGCCCGCCGTGATCGCGAGGACCGAGGTGGGCCGTCCCAAGAAGGCGAGTTGGCTGTACTTCACCGATGGCCACCCGCTGGAGCGGCTCGCGGTCTCGCAGGAGGGCGCCCAGGGGTTCGAGCCGGGCGACAGCGTCGAAGTGACCTTCTGGCGCGGCGGGGCGAGGGAGGTCGCCGGAGAGCACCACGTATGGCGCGAGCACGTCCCTTCCGGCGGCGAAGTGGCCGTCATGGCCGCCCTGTTGGCCCTGTTCGCCGGCTACCCCGGCGCACGGGTGCTGCAGCGACTGCGCGGGCGCCGACTGCCTGACGACGAGGTGCTCCCGTCGGCGCTGCCGTTCGCGGGCGCGCTCGCCGGTACGGCCCTGTGGCTGCTGCCGCTCTGCTACCACCACCCCATGTCCCTGTTCAGCTCTTCCACGGCGATCACCTGGGCGGCCGTGGGCTCGTCGGCCACGCTGGTCCTGTTCGCCCTGGCCTGGCGGGCCACCCGGGTGCGTACGCCCCGCACGGCGGCGGAGTCCATCGGGAAGGCGGGGAAGGAAGAGAAAGAGAGGGAGACGGAGGAGGTGTTCGTGGCCGCCCGTTTCCTGGAGCACACCGACTACAACCCGCATCTGTTCGGTACCCACATCGTCCTCGGCGACGGGCCGCCCGCGGTGACGCCCCACCCCGGCCCCGGCCGCTTCGCGGCGAAACCGATCCCGGTGGAGCGGCTCACCGTCAAGAACGTCCGGCGCGTCCGGGGTGGCGACGGCGACGGCGTCCCCGGGAGCTGGCACATCGCCGAACTCGACGACGCGGGCGAGCCGGTCCGCCTCGCGGCCGCCCCGGACGACCTGTCCCGCATCCTCCACGAACTGCGCCCCGCGACGGTGTGAGCTCTCCGGTCGCGAGGTCCGCGGGCACGGCGGATATGGCGGGGGCGGCGGGCACGGGGTCCGCGGGCGCGGCGGGCGCGAGTTCTGCGGGCGCAGGGGCTCGGCAGCGTACCCGCCCTGAAGCCCGTCCTGCGGCACCTGCCCGACCAGGCGGGTCTGGAGCTCATGCACATCGCTGCACCGTCCGGCGACCGCCGCTTCGGCCCCGGCTACGGCTCCGGGGCGGCTCTCGTCATCCTGCCGGCCTGGCCGGTCGCCGCGCTGATCGGCGGTTTCCTGGTCCTGCGCCGGCGCGGTGCCTGAGGTCCGGTCGGCCCTTCGCCTCGTAGCCGCCCCGGACCGGCGCCGACGGGGTGGGGGTGGTGAGGAGTCCGTCCCGTTCGGGATCGCGCAGGCTCCGGGTGGGCATCTTCTGGCCGACGCTCACGGGCCGCCGGGACGGAGCGCGGTAGCGCTGTGCGACGGAGGAACACGACGGGGCCGTGCGGCAGGACTGCCGCACGGCCCCGGGTGGGAGCGGGATCACTGGCAGCTGCGCTGCCAGTTCCAGCCGATGAACGTGTTCTTGAGCTCGACGTCGAAGCGGCAGCTCGCGGTGCCGTCGGCCTTCAGCTCCACGTACGAGTGGTGCGTGTTGGCGTACCGGTCGCCGGAGGTGTCGAAGATCCCCTTGTAGGAGAACGCGGCGTGCGCCTCGTTGTTGGAGACCGCGCAGTCGGCGAGGCAGTCGGCGTTCTTGCTCGACGACACCAGCGACCAACCGGCGTTCCACGGCTCGCGGTTCCACTGCTGGGTGGCGTCGGTGGAGGCGGTGGTGATCCTGGCGCCGTCGGTGGTCCAGGTGGAGGTGGTGTAGAGGCCGGTCATCCGGATGTTGCAGCAGTCGTACATCTCGGACGCGCTCTTCACCTGGCGGCTGCCCGCGGCGACAGCGGCACCGATGGTCTTCGCCGAGGCCTCGGCCGCACCGGCGCCGTCCTTCGTCACCCGCTGCACCGGGCCCAGCCGCGGCTTGCAGTCGGGGCCTATGGTGATCTGCTGCTTCACGGCCGTACCGGCCGGGGGCACGGGCAGCGACCCGGACAGCTTCACGTCCGTACACGCCTGTCCGGCTCGGGCACCCGTCGAGGCGTCACCGAGCGGTGCGGCCGTGGCCGGGGCGGCCGACAACATGAAGAGACCGGCCGCCGCCGCGACGGCGAGTGTGATTCGGTTGCGCAATTCCGTTGCCTTTCCTAGAAGTTCGGACGGGAGCGTAGCCCTGCTTGTTGGAATCCGCGTCGACAGCAGGAAGGTTGGCACGAAGCTGACGGCCACCCCGTCGCGCACCACCGTCCGTTCTGGCAGCTTCCTGCCAGGACCGTTGTCCGGCGGTTGGCCGCGACGGAAGAGTGGGGCCACCGTTCGCACTCCGGCTCCGGAACCGGGGCCGGCACCAGGACCAAAACCGCACGTCCGTCCGTCCCCGTTCATCCGTCCCGCCCGTTCGTCGGGCGATAGCCTCAACCGCATGGACGAGATCAGCGGGGTGGAGGTCGTCGCGTTCGCGGACGCGGAGGCGTTCGAGAACTGGCTGGCCGAGCACGGCACGCGCCGTGAGGGCGTATGGGTCAAGGTGGCCAGGAAGAAGTCCGGCATCCCGACGGTCACCGACGACGAGCTGGTCGACATCGGACTGTGCCACGGCTGGGTCTCCGGCCGGCGCAGGTCGCTCGACGAGCAGTACTACCTGCAGAAATACGTGCCGCGCCGCCCCCGGAGCCTGTGGTCGCAGGTGAACGTGGACAAGGTGGCGAAGCTGACGGCCGCGGGCCGGATGCGCGAAGCCGGGCTGGCCGAGGTCCGCAGGGCCCAGGAGGACGGCCGGTGGGCGGCGGCCTACGCATCGCAGCGCACGGCGACGGTACCGCCCGACCTGGCGGCGGCACTCGACGCGGCCCCCGGGGCCGGCAAGGCGTTCGAGGCCCTCGACAAGACCGCGCGATACCAGCTGATCCTGCCGTTGCTGCAGGCGCTCACCCCAAAGACCCGGAAGGCCCGGCTCGACAGGATCCTGCACGCACTCGGACGTGACGACCGGATGTGACAACCGGCCGGCTGTGGTGCCGCCGGAACGAAACTCGATGTCCAGGGCGGGCCCGGCGGCGTTAACGTGCGCCGTATGACTGCAACGGATCTTCCGCCGCGCCTGACGCGGCTCGCCTTCCACGGCCCCTTCTCCGAGGCCCGCGCCGCGCGAACGGTCGACAGGCTCGGCCGTGCGGCGCCCGCCCGGGTTCTGGACATCGGTTGTGGTTGGGGGGAGTTGATGCTCCGTGTCCTCGCCGCGGTGCCGGGGGCGACCGGGATCGGAATCGATCTCAACAGCCAGGATCTCGCCCGGGGGCGTGCGAACGCCGAGGCCCGCGGGCTGGGTGACCGGGTGGAGTTCGTCGAGGGGTCCGCGGCGGAAAAGGACCACGGGCCCGCCGATCTCGTGCTGTGTCTCGGAGCCAGCCACGCCCTCAGCGACGCGGAACCTCCGCAGCACACGGCCGACGCGCTCGGCGCGCTGCGCCGGATGGTCGCGCCGGGAGGACGGGTCCTTCTCGGCGAGGGCTTCTGGCAGCGTCCCCCCACCCCCGCCGAACTGGACGCGATGTGGCCGGACGCCCGCGCCGACGAGTTCCACGACCTGGCCGGACTCGTCGACCTCACGGTGTCCGCCGGCTTCCGGCCCTCCTGGATCGAGACGGCCGACGGCGGCGAGTGGGAGGACTTCGAGTCCGGCTACCAGTCGGACGTGGAGGAGTGGCTGGCCACCCACCCGGACCATCCGCTGGCGGAGGAGACCCGCGAGCGCGTCGACCGGCACCGGGCGAGCTGGCTGAGGGGCTACCGGGGAGTGTTCGGGATGGCCTACCTCACGCTGGTTCCCGTGAACCGAACGGCTTCGGGCCTGTGAACCGAACGGGCTCCGAGGTCGTGGGCCGAACAACTCCGGCGCGTTTCGCGGCGGCGAGGCCGTGCGGGCGGGCGGGTCGGGCTGTCGGACCCTGGGGTTAGGGTCGCCACCATGGCCAACCGTTCTTACCTCTACTCCACCAGCACGCCGCCGACCGCGGACTCGAATCCGAAGAAGATCCAGTGCGTCTCCGAGCACAACTGGAGCATTCCGCTGGCGCACCAACTGCTCGTCGGGCGCGGGACGACCACAGTCCCGTCCATGATCTGGAACCTGCGCATCGGCGTCGCCGCGGACTTCGCCGGTGGCGCCGCCCTGCTCGGCGACCTCCTGCGCGTGGTCGGCCGGGGGCTCGAGGACGACAGCGACTTCGCCGAGTGCGTCGCCAGGACCACGGCCCACCTGGAGAAGCAGCGGGACCAGTTCTTCGTCCTGGAGACGGGGGAGATCGTCTCGCTCCAGGACGAGGATCCCGAAGAGGAGGTGGCGGCCCTGGTCTCCCGCGAGATCCCCGACGCCGTGGCCCGCGCCGAGGCGGCGATCGCCGGCAACGACGACGCGTGGCTCGCCTCCGTCCGGAACGATTGGCGGGACCACTTCGCTTCTTTCTACGGCGACGCGCTCTACTTCTCGTTCCCCACGGAGTAACGGAGCAGGGGGCGGCCCCGGGGAAGCGAGGGCGACGCCGGCCGTGTACAGCGAGAGCAGATCAGTGGCCCGTCCCCTTGCCCAGGCCGACTTGGGCGGGGCCGCCCGAGTAGGTTCGGTGGCTTCTCGGCTTCGACGCTCAGTCGTAGACCTCCGCGGGGGTTCTGAAGGAGATCCAGACGTCAGGAGGCAGGTCCGGCCGACCTGGTACTTGTCTGCGTTCCTCAGTCCATGCGTCGCCGGCGATCTCGGTGGCGACGCGACGCCAGAAGTGCACCGCTCTCATGTTGGCGTCCTGAAACGCGACCTCCCACGAACCCGGGTGCCTGGCCACGATCTCCTGAACAGCGTGCAGCCCGATCCCCGTCCGCCGTGCGCCGCGCACCACGAAAAAGCTGTTCAGCACGTGCGTCGGGTCGGTCAGACTGCGGACGAACGCAAAACCGGCAGGGCTGTCGCCGCTCATCAGGAGGTATGGCGCCCAGTCGGGCTCGGAGAAGGCCGCGTGGAGCCGATCGTTGCGGAAGGTTCCGTCAGCGTTGGGCAGCAGAGCATGGAACTCCGACATGTCGTGGCGGAACATCAGCCACAGCCGCTCCACCGTGGGACGGTCGGCGATGCCTGCGAGGCGAATGGATACGTCTGGCACGAGACTCCTTTGCAGAGGGAGGTGGTCATGGGTGGGCGCGCGGGTCCGGATCGGCGATATCAGGTCTCGTGAGGACACCCATGTGATCAGCGCCGGTCCCGGGATGAGTGGCCCCAGAGCATGAAAAAAGCCTCCCTGGTGGATGTTGTATCCAGCCGGGAAGGCTCACTAATGACGGGGATCCTACCAGGCAAGCCCGTTGCTGGGCTTGTCCATCGTCGTCGTCGGCGTCCAGCGCCAGGGGGCCGACCCGTTCACCCCCACCGCTTCACCACTCTCCCTGACTCACATCAGATGCGAGTCACCAGCGGGGTCCCGCTTCTCCCGCGGCTCACATGCCGCCCGGCGTCCTGGAGTCGCAACCCACCCTCAGTGTCCGGAGCCCGGGAGGCCGCTCTCTCCCGTCTCGGGCGGCAGTTGTCCGGGGTAGGGGTTCTCGGGGCGCAGGGCCTGGAGCTGTTCGATCTCCGCGCGGGAGAGCGTCCCCTGCCGTGCCTTCTCGGCGACGCCCATCGCCGCCGCGGCCGGGGCGGACGCCGAGTGCTGCTGCATGATCGCCCATGCGTAGACCGCCCGTTGCTCCTTCGTCGTGGTCGCGAACTTGCGGATCATCACGATCAGGACCACCAGGAAGACGATCCCGATGAGGATCATCATGCCTCCGTCGCCCTTGTCCTCGGAGTCACCCATGACAACGAAGACGCCCCCGGCGGAACCCAGGAGCGCGAAGAACGCCAGGGCGCCGATCTGCGTCGCCCAGTATCCGGTGCCCTTGTACGGTCCGCTCATCGTTCTCTCTCCTCGCCGCTCCTGACGGCCACCTGTTCCGACCACGGCGCGAGGACCGTCGCGCGCGACTCGGGGTGCTCCCGCAGCCATGTCAGGAGCGGGAGCAGGTCACCGTGGGGGGCGTACAGCCGGAGGGAGGCCGTTTCGTCCTCGCGACGCTGCCTGCCCGCGGTCCGGTAGGAGGCGGCCGGGGCGGCGAGGTCGAGGTGCAGCCCGTTCGTCACGCGTGCCCCGACCACGTCCTCCCACGGCACCTCGACGACGCCGTACATGTTCGACCGCACCGCCGCCGGGGTGAGTTCGACCGTCGGCTTCCTGGGCCTGCGCAAGGACCGTACGGTCATCGTGGCGAAGGCTGTCGGCACCAGCAGGAGCAGGCCGATCGTGAGGACCGTGCCCGGTCGGTACCGTCCGGGTTCCCCGGAGCGGTTCGACAGCAACATGTACGTGTCGCCCCAGTGCGCCAGCGCGCTCCCGCACATCACGACCGCGCCCGTCAGCAGCAGACACGTCAGCACCATGAACAGCACGGACCGGCGGCGGGCCTGGCGAAATTCCGACGGTGGCTGCGGGGCGTGGGCGACGCCCGTCGCCGTCGAGCGCCACGATCCACCAAGTCGAGGAGGTGCAGAGGCGGGAAACATGCGCAGCACTTTACGACAGAGAATGTCTTAATCGAGTCACACGATTGCCTCAGTGGCTTCCCGATGATCCGCCCGACGGCCCGTCCGACGGGGTGCCCGAAGCCCGGTGGAAGGGCTTCGGGTCGGGTGCGGGCGGTCGTCAGGAGTGCTCGGCCCGGCGCATCAGCAGGTGGCCCCGGCGGTACCGCTCCCCCTCCTGCGGCTCGCGCAGCATCCGGCCGACCTCGACGAACCCGGCTTCGCGGGCCATGGTCGCAAGGTCGTCGAGCGGCCACCGGTAGGCCGTCGTCACCTTGTGGTCGAACGCCGTGACCGGTTCGCCCTCCGACTCGAAGAAGGCGAGCAGGAGGTGGCCTCCGGGCGCGACCACCCGGCGGAACTCCGCGAAGTACGGGGGCACGGCCTGCGGCGGGGTGTGGATGACCGAGTACCAGGACACGATGCCGTTCAGCTCGCCGTCGGCCAGATCCAGGGCGTCCATGGAGCCGACCTCGAACCGCAGGGCCGGGTACGCCTTGCGGGCGAGGTCGATCATCACCGGCGACAGGTCGATCCCGAAGACGTCCAGCCCCAGGTCCCGCAGGTGTGCGGTGAGGTACCCGGGGCCGCACCCCAGCTCGGCGACGGGGCCGCCGCCCGCGGTCGTCACGAGTTCGGCGAACGTGGCGAGGATCGAGCGGTCCAGTGGGAGGACATCGAGCGAATTACGGACGAATTCGGCGTAGAGGGTGGCCACGGCGTCGTAGGCGTCCGCGGTCGTGTCCAGGTGCGAGGAGAGTTCGGTCACGAGCCAGGACCTTAGAGCCTTCCCCGTCGTGTCGGCGACCCGCCCCGTCGGGCCACGGCCGGATCGCGGAACGGGCGCCGACGCGCGCTCAGTTCCGGCGGGACAGCCGGGCCGGGGCGTCCAGGATCTGTTCCCAGGCAGTCGCACCGTGATGGCTCTCGGGGCGGTCCTCGCACATGAAGCCGTGCGGCCTCCGGACCCACCGGCTACGGTGCCCGGCATGACGAGGATGAGAACAAGGATGAAGACGAGAACGGGGACGGGGGTGTCGAAGCGATGAGGACACGCATCCTGAAATTCGGTCTGTACGCGGACGAGCAGGGGCTGGCATGGGTCCAAGGGCTCGTCGACGCGGCCGTGGTTTCCCAGAGCGCCCGGATCGTCGACAGGACCGTGGGGCGCACCTTTCCCGGGAGCGGGCTGACGACCGCCGACGCGTACGACCATCTGGCGGAACAGTGGGTCTGGGAGAACCCCGGGGTGGACAGCGGTGCGCGGGAGGCGGTCGAACTGCGCGTCCGTCTGGTGTGTTCCCTGCGGACCTGGCGGGCGATCCGCAAGACGATGATCAGGACGTTGTGTCCGGCGGGCGCGGCGCCCCACATCTGCCGCGTTCCCTGGGCCGCCGCCTGAGAACCGTCCCGCAGTCCGCCGCCCGAGAACCGTCCCCCGGGCCGCCGCCCGAGAGCCGTTCCGCAGATCGACGACTTCCGGCGCGGCGCCGAGTGGGTGGCGTCGCGCCGGGGTGACCGGTTCGTCGTCTATCGGCCCGGTGCGACGGGTTCTGGGACACCGGGCGGTTCCGAGGGGCGGGGCCGCCCGGGGTCGTCTCCGTGCGACCGGGTGTGCCGGTCGACGGACAGCTCGCAGCGGCCGTCCACGCACGAACGTCGCAGCCGCCCCTTCGAGATGGTCTGCAGCAGTCCGATCGTCCAGCACGTGGGGCACCCGCGCAGTGCGAACAACCCCGTCGGCGCGAGCAGAAGACCGGCCGGCCCGACCACCGGGACGAGCAGGACCGAACCGGCCAGGGCACCGAATCCCAGCGCGCCGCGCGCCAGGTGCCGGGACAGCGACGCACTGGTGAAGTCCTGACGTTCAGTCATGGTCTGCTCCCGGGAGCGGCCCGGAGGTTTCCCGCAGGGTCCGGCGGATCTCCGTGCGGGCGCGGTGCAGCCTCGACTTCATCGCGGCGGTGCTGAGGCCGAGCGCATCGGCGACCATCCGCCCGCTGTAACCCTGGACGTCCCGCATGATCAGCACACGTCGTTGGTCGGCGGGCAGTGCGGCGATCGCCTCCGCCACCCGGCCTGCTTCCAGGCGCTGCAACACCTCGTCCTCGAACGACGGCACGGCGGTGTCCGGAACCGGTCCGTGGCTGCGCAGCGTCAGCCGCGCCCGCCGCAGGCACTCGTTGCGCACGATGCGGAACATCCACGACGCCAGCGCACCGGAGGCCCGCAGCATTCCGATCTTGCGATACAGGATGATCAGCGCTTCCTGTGCGGCGTCCTCGGCGTCCTGGGGGGAGGCGCACAGGGAGTGCGCGAACCGCCGCACGTGCGGGTGCGAGCCCGACACCAGGGCGGCCGCGGCCTCGACGTCGCCTTCCTGCGCCGCGACGATCAACTGCTCGCCGGGCCAAGTGAAGTCAGCCATGCGAACGCCCCCTCCGACGCCGCACGGCGACCGTGCACGCGCAGATGAGCACGGCCGCGACGATGACGGCACCAATGATCATGACAAACCTCCGGTTCCTGTGCCGACGCTGTTGTCCGCACGGGATTGAGAGGCGTGACCGCCGCAAAAGGATTCACCGCCGCACGATCACCCGGAACGTGACCTGTGGGTGCCGGGCCACGACAGTTGGCACTGATCGGGCTGTGCGACCCGGGGCTCCCAACAGCCTGGCCACGCTGGTTGGCACCGTCCGGCCAAGATTCTTGGCAGCTGCAATGAATTGCCACGTTTGTTGGCACCGGCGCCATGGTTCAACGCGGCAGCGAGGCCGGCGCGCATGGGGTTGCAACGGCGACAGTCCCGTCGCTTGGTTCCTTGCCGCTTTCATGTGACCTTCGGCGATTTCTACAGACCGTCCAGTCGCCCGGTCACTGTGTCGAGTGTCGGCCAAGGAGGACCCTCGCGCAGCAAGCGCAGGAATTCCTCTCCGAATCGCCTCCCATTCGGAAACTGGTCGCCAAGCTCCCAACGCCACGCGGCGACCATCGCGATAACGAGCTGCCGACACTCGTCCAGCAGCCCTCGGTCAATGCTTGGGTAGTGCTCGCAGACCGCCTCGGGAACATGGGCGAGATCGAACTCGACGGGGCCACGGCAGCACGTCTCGAGGTCGATGAACAACGGGCCGTGCTTCGTGCTGAGCACATTGCCCGGATGCGGTTCGCCGTGGAGCAGCTGCTCCACGGCGCCGCGGTCGTCGATCGCTCGTCGCAGGCTTGCCAGCCTGCCGCTGAGGAACACGCGGTCCGCGTCGGTGAGCTCCGGCGAGCGATCCGGGTCGGCGACAACTTCTTCCGCCTCCGTGATCCGGTCCGTGAACCCCGGGCTCGGCACATCGACCTTGCGCATGCCGGCGTGCAGCTGCTCCAGCGCCTTGGCGTAGTCGACTGGTGAGGTGTGAGGTGTCACGGGCTCGTAGTAGGTCCACAGCGTCACTGCGAAGCCATCGCGCGTGTACACACGCGGGTCCGCCCGAGGTTCCAAGGGACACACCGGGCATCCGGCCTCGATGAGCTGCTGAGCGAGATCGACTTCGAACTGTGCGACCTCCTGTCCCACAGGGGCGACCCGGGCAAAGACGTCGCATGGCGTCAGCCGCAGTGCCAGCTTGTTCGAGTTGTGGAGAACGATTGCATCGTTGGCCGGCAGATCGAGCGATGCGGCGACCGCAGTCGCAGCCGCGATCGCACGCGTGACGTCGGTCATATCCACCCTCGAATCTTGGCACAGATGAGCGAGGGCGGTGCCAACCAGCGTGGTCAGGTGCCAGCTGTCGTGGCTCGGCACACTGTGCGGCCTGTGCGATCCACGTGGCCTACGCGGCGAAGCCGATGTTGGTGACGTACTCGTACTGTCCCCACTGCGACCCCAGGTCGACGATCGTGTCCCCCCAGGCGTCGTCGAGGCCCTGGCGGTCGCCGGATGCCCAGGAGCCGACGATGCGGTCCCAGCGGCGTACGTTCATCGTGCGGTACTCCACCACCCGCTGGAGCGGCCTGGCGACCTGCGACTGGTTCAGGGGGTGGATCTCCACCCGGGTCCCGCCGCCGGCGTTCAGGCGTGCGAGGAGGTGCCGGGCGACGTTCTGGCGGCGCACCCGGCGGTAGGCGAGGTCGATGCGTTCGAGGTTGGCCCGCGACGGGCGGCGCTTCTCGTCGAGCCAGGCCCTGAGGGTGCGGTCGGTGACGGTCAGACCGGCTTCCCTGGCCGCCCTGCGGCTGTGGTCGGTCCTCGTGAGGTAGTGCAGGCGCGCCATCAGACCGCGCTTCACGGTCACGGGGGTGACGATGCCGCCCGACAGTTCGTCCAGTTGGCGCGCGACGGCGTCGCTGCCCTTGATGCCCCGGGCGCCGAACTTCCCGAAGTCGATGGTCCTCTCGGGCATCTACTCTCCCTCTCCCGGCAGCTCCCCGGTGGCATCGCTGCCCGCGGTGTAGGTGTCCTTGGTCTTGACCTCGGTGACGCCGCGGCCCTCGGGGAAGACGCGGTGCCAGTCGCCGATGACGTGGAGTTCGTCCGTGCCCATCGCGCGTACGACGGTGAGGCCCTCGTCGTGGGCCTTGAGGGCTTTCAGCCAGAGATTGGAGAACGCCTGGCTGCGGATGATGTGCATCCAGTCGGGGCGGTAGAGCTCCCGGTTGTAGTTCGACCCCCCCATCGTGGAGACGAACTTCGAGTACATCGCCTTCACGTACTCCAGCGTCACCTCGTCGTCGGCTGCGATCGCCGCGTCCCGGGCGTCCTTGAGGACGACACGAAACTTCTCCAGCAGGTTCTCCGTCGCCCCGGACGTATAGGACTCGTGGATCTCGGGGGGCGCGCACAGGGCGTGCTTCGGGCCGGAGAGGCGCAGCAGGAGGCGCAGGGTCGGTTCGGTGACCCACAGCGGGCCGGGCTCGTCCCGGTTGCCGATCGGGTTGGGGAGCACCGCTTCGTGTTCCCACTCGGGCGGGGTGATCAGGTGGACGCCGGCGCGGCGGCGGTCGTGGGGCAGCCCGGCGGTGTGTTCCAGCTGACCGAGCGGCAGGTGCGTCTTGAGGGCGGAGAGGTAGGCGCCGTTGATGTCGAGCGCGGTCACCTCGTGGCGGCCGGGCGGAAGCTCGTGGCGGGTCCACTTCGGGCGCGCCTCCCACACCTGGTCGGCGCCGCGGGAGGTCTGCTTGCGCAGGATGTCCGGCATCCACGGGTGCGCGACGATGTCGTACCGGGCTCCCTTGCGGGTCTCGTCCAGCAGCCGCATCGCGTCCGGGATCGCCCGTTTCAGCAGCACGGCGAGGGCCGCGTCGACGTCGCCCCCGTGTTCGGCGAGCGCGGCCCGGACCGCCTGGCCGATCAGGTCACCGGGCCCGGAGGGTTCCTGGAACGCGCGCCCGGCCGGCCCCGTGGGACGCCCGGAACGGCGCACCCCGCTCCGTCCGTGCGACGCCGCCGACGGTTCCTGGGCGGAGGCCGGTGCCGTAGCAGGCGATTGCTGGGCCGGTACGGGCGCTTCCGGGGCCGACACCGACGGTTCCTGGGCCGGTGGGGCCGGTGGGGCCGGTGCGGGCGGTACGGCGGTGACAGGTCGGCAGTCGGCCGGGTCCAGGTGCTGGGTGAAGCCTGCCACCCGGTGCCGGGCCGGTGATCCGCACAGCACGCACGGCTCGGGGGCGGCGAGGGACTCCACGTCGTCCCCGCTCTCGCCCCGGTCGGTCGCGGCTGAAGGTGAAGGAGAGGCCGAGGGTGAGGGCGCGGCCGAGGATGAAGGTGAGAGTGAGGGTGAGGCCGAAGGTGAGGCCGAGGGCGAAGGTGCCGGAGGTACGGGGGCGTCGGGCGTCGCCGGAGAGGTGTGCGGAGCCGGTACGGGTCGTTCAAGTACAGGTCGCTCCGGTACGGGGCGTTCCGGTACGGGCTCCTCCGTCGGGGGCTCGGTGCCGATCCCGGCGGAGAACTTGGCGGCCAGCCCGTCCAGCAGGTACGCGTACTTGTTCCGGGTCTCGTCCACCGGGTCCCGGCCGCTCTCCCAGCCGCCGACCGTGCTCGGGCTCACGCCGAGCGTGCGGGCCACCTGCGCCTTGGAGAGCCTGGCCCGCTCCCGCAGTTCCCGTCGGACGTCCGGCGGCGGGAGTTCGGCCTGCGGGCCGACGGCCGCGAGCAGCGCGTCGATCGCGTCGAAGTCGCTCACCGGAGCCACCCCTCCCGCGACGTCGCCCCGGCCCGTTCCCGGGACGTGTGCCCGGCGGCCGGGTGGGAGGAACGGGTGCCCGTTCCGGTGTCGGCCATGGCCGTGGGCCTCTCTTCGTCGTGCGGTGGTGCCTGGAGCAGGAGTGTCATGGGCCTGCGTCAGATGTAGGTGACGGGGTTGCGGGACAGGTGCGGGCTGCCGGTGGGGCGGCCGACTCGGGGGTCGTCCCGCAGGAGTTCGCCCTCGAGAGCGTAGCGGTCGCCGTGCTTGGAGATGCCGATGATCCTCGCGACCGCGAGAACGGTGCCTTCGGGGTTGATGATCTGCGCCTCGTCCTGCGACAGGGCCCGGTCGGCGTTGAACTTCCAGATGCCGCGACCGGCCTCCCACGCCTCGTCCTCGCTCATGCCTTGGCGCCACCCGAGGGTCGTACGCATCAGGCGGTCGTCCGCGTCCGCGGCGCGTTCGGCGCCGATCCGGATCTGCAGCATCCGTCCGCCTCCGAGAGGGTCCAGGGGATTTCGAAGATACTGTTCAACTTGTTGTGAAGTTAGCATCTGGCCACCCCCGCAACAAGCCGGACAGGGCCCGAGCCGCCGACGGCGCCGCCGAGGGGCGCACGCTCACCGCACGCTCGCCGCACGCGTGCCGTCGGAGTGGGACGGGGCGTGCGGCGGCGCCCCCTTCGGCGCGTCTCGAAGGGGGCGGACCGCCCGCTGGGGACACTCTGACCATGACCGAAGCACTGAAAGCAGTCCTTGAGGGCGGCCCCGACGACCTCCCCGACCGCATCGTCCCCCTCGCCGACCCCGGGTTCGACGTCAAGGTCCCGTTCCGCGGCGGATACGAACACTTCCGGGCCACGGCGCGCCACCAGGACACCGCCGAGGGGCGACTGCCCGTCTACGAGTGGTGGGAGCGCACGGAGATCCCCGGCTGAGAGCCGGACGAGGACCGGGTGCCCCGCCGGAACACCGGGGCACCCGCGACATTTTCGGCATCTGTGCCACCCATGACATCTGTGGCGTCCGCGGCCCCCGTGGCATCCGCAGCGCCTGCGGCACGACGCGGGAACGGCCGTCGCTCAGACGGTCTCCCGCGTGTCGTAGGCGAGCAGCCGCTTGCACAGCTCGTCGATCAGCTCCCCCGCCGAGCCCTCGAGAACATCGGGCACGGTGAGGTCGTCCACGATCATGCCGTGCACCGCGAGGTACATCAGGATCACGGCGATGCGGCCGCCGGGCAGGCCCGCCTCCTCGTGGAAGCGGATGTTGTCCTCCAGCGTCGCGCGGAGGATCTTGTTGAGTTCGGCGCCCAGCTCGGGCCGGCGGGCGCCTTCCAGACGCAGCTCCAGCATGGCCAGGTAGCTGCTGCGGTCCGCCTCCATGCGCTCGTGGACCTGGCGCAGCAGGACGGCGACCAGTTCGGGGGAGGGCGGAGCCTTCAGGGTCTCGGCGAGCTCGTCCGGGTCCGGCGTCAGCCGCTCACGGGTGCGCTCCATGATCTGTCGCAGCAACTCGGCGCGGTTGGCGAAGTAGTTGGAGGAGGTTCCGACCGGCACCCCGGCCCCGGCGTCCACGGCCCGCAGGGTCAGTCCGCGTGACCCCTCCCGGGCCAGTACTTCGATGGCCGCATCGAGCAACGCGGCCCGGCGCGCCGGGTTCTGACGCATGAAAACCTCCAAGGACGTTGACACCACTTCAAGTGAAGTACTACATTCAAAGCACTCCACTTGGAGGGTACAGCGCAACGACACATGGGAGTCAATATGCGAGCTCGCACGACCGCCCGGCGCGGTTCCAGCACCTTCACCGACTTCAACCGCGGCGGGCGCAACCCCCAGCCGCTGAAGCCCCGGTCCGTCCCCCGTCCCCGGCCGCTCCCCAAGCCCGGCACCCGACGGTGACGGGGGCGGGTCGATGACGGCCTCGGCCTGTGATCCCGCTGTCGACGGGGTCGGAGAGAACGACGAACGGCGTGGCCCGGAGGCCACGCCGTTCTTGTCGTACCGGGCTTTCGGCCCGAAGTTCCGTCCGGATCAGACCACGGGTGTGGAGCGGCCGTGGAGCTTCAGGCAGTGCGCCAGACAGCCCAGCGCGGCGGTGCACAGCAGGGTGCGCATGATGTTGGTCGTCTCCCAGAGCCCCTTGAACTTGTCGACGACCGACAGGTCATCGGCCTTCACCGGGTTGCCGATCGCGGCGAGTTCGTTGTTCAGGGGAATGTTGACGGAGAACGTCACCAGCAGCGCCACCACGTAGAGCCCGGCGGCGATCCCCGCCCACAGGGCGACCTTGCGGCGCCCCTTGCGGTACTCGAGGACGGCGACGGCCACCGTCACGGCGAGCGCGCCGAGGAAGACGAGCACGAACAGGCCGCTGTTGTCGATGACCTCGTTGAAGTTCTGCATGGCCTCCGCGTACACCCGGTCGTCGGTACGGGCGAGTCCGGGCATGACCGACACGTCGTAGGCGAAGAACAGACCGGCCATCAATCCGACGGTGATGACGGACGCCACCAGCAGAATGCCCGCGGCCCTGCTCGGCCGGGACGGCGGTGTCTGCGGCGGAAGCGGCGCACTGGGGCCGGGAGCGCTGTAGGGAGAGTACGGATTGGCGGTCATCGAAGCGTCCTCACTGTGGACTTCGGCCGATCGCTCGGCGCGCGAGCGGAGAGAGCATAGGCGGCGCCCACGGAGCGCAGCCAGATGATTTCGACCCGTTCCCGAGCGGTTGTCGAGCGTTCCCCTTGTGCCCCTCGAGCGAAAGCGCCGGGAGCGGGCGCGGGGCGGGAAAAGCTCCACCGAACCTCCAGCGGACCCCGAGGATCATCCGGTCGGGCCGGCCGTCCTGCGTCGGCGCATCCACCACACGAGTGCGCCACCGGCGGCCACGACCGTTGCGGCGATCGCGCCGATGAGACCGACGGGGGTCTCCGTACCGGTGTCGGCGAGTCCGCCTTCGGGCTCCTTGGTGGCCGGTGGCAGGTCGCCGCCGGTTCCGGTCGGCTGCGGGGTCGGCTTGTCGCTGCCGGTCGGACCGGGCGTGGGCCTGCCCGGGTCCGTCGGGGTCGGAGTCGGAGTGGGGGTCGGAGCGGTTCCGTCGTCGCTCCTGACCGTACCGCTGCCGCCGAGGTAGGTGGTGTCGGCGTCCCGGGCGGAGGTCTGCGCGCGGACGGAGTCCTCGGTGGCGCGCGGAAGGTCGCGGTGCCGGGTCCGGAACTCGGTGGGGGTGATGTTCCGCTTGGGGGACTTGGAGAAGTCGACGCCACCGACGATGTAGGTGTAGGTGAGGCCGTCGTACTCCATCTCCCACTCGAACTCGCCCTCCTTGAAGACCTTCACGTACTTCTCGTAGACGGTCTCCTTCTTCCAGTCCTTGTTCTCGCCGCGCAGCGGCCAGCGGGAGACGTCGCCGCTGTTGATGATCGGGCGGAAGTCGGTGGCCTTCCTGGCGTCCTGCTGCCGCATCCATTCGGCGGCGACACGGGAGGCGTAGACGCGGCGCAGATCGGCGTACTGGGGAGCGGTGTTGACCATCTTGACGACCTCGGGCTCGATCATCGTGTCGTACATCCGCTGGTTGTTCTTGATCTCGTCCTTGGTCAGGTCGCATCCCTTGCCGCCGGGGCCGGGGGTGTTCGTCTCCTGCGGGACGGTGGAGACCTTCAGGGGTGCGTCGAGGATGTAGATGCCGCCGTCCTGCTCACGGACCTTGGCCGGCTCGGGCTCGATCCAGGAGCGCATGCCGTGCAGACAGGGGGCACCGTTCCGGCGGGCGAGGGAGTCCCAGAAGCGCTTGCCGCGCGTGGTGCCGGGGTCCATGGCCACGAACGCGTCGTGCTTGAGGTCGAGGTCGGCTTCGAGGAGGACGCGTCCGGCGTCGGTCCTGGCGAAGTCCTTGTCCATGATGCGCTCGGGCTCGTCGGGGTTGAGGTTGACCCAGAACTTGTCCGGTGTGAGGGCGAGCCAGGTGAACAGGGCGTCGGAGGCGAGGGTGAGCTTGGCCTCACCGCCCCAGCCCGGGTTGTTGTCCTCGTCCTCCGTGAAGTCGGCCTTCATGGAGTAGTCCAGGGCCTTGCCCTTGACGGGCTTGCCGACGTACTGGAGTTCCAGGGTGGAGAAGTCCACCCCGCCGGGGCCGCGGCCGAGCGCCGAACGGGTGTTGACCTGGTTGTACTCGGCCTGGATCTGCCGTGCCTGGGCCTGGTTCCTGCCGGAGCCGTAGGCGATGGAGTTGAGCGGCCCCTGAGTGCCGGTGTTCGGCTTGGGGGCGAACGGCGGGTAGGTCTTGACGTAATCGGTCTTCGGCCACAGGCCCTTGCCGGTGGCGCGGCGCTCGGCGATGCGGATCGGGTTGTTGCCGCTGCCGCGCTCGGCACGCAGGGCCCTGTTCAGGGCGCCGTACTGCTTGATGGTGCCGTCGGTGGCCTTCTCACCGGCGAACATCGTCACGCGCGACTTGGTGAAGTCGTACTTGGGGTCCTTGTGCCGCAGGATGATCTTGTCGGCCCTGAGCTGGTGCGGCTTGTACTTGCCGTTCGACTTCATCTCGCCGAGCTCGCCGGTGCGCGGGTTGTAGGCGTCGTAGCGGCGGGAGGCGATCTTCCTGCCGTTCTTGTCGTAGATCTCGATCGTCACCTCGCACAGCCAGTCGGGACCGACGAGGTTGAAGTCCTGGACGGTCTTCCGCTCGAAGACGCCGCCCTTCTGCCCGTTGGCCTGGTTGTTGATCAGCCAGCGGCTCATCCAGGTGCGGAACGGCTTGGGGCTGGACGACTCGTCCTTGTGCCGGTTGTAGCGTGCGTAGATCGCGTGCTTCATGTCGTCCGGGTCCTTGGACCGGGCGTATTTCTTCTCCCACCTGGTGATGTCGTCCTTCGTGCGGCCGACCTGCGCCAGCTCCTGCGCGGTGGGGGTGGGGATGTTCTCCCAGCCCTTGAAGGAGTTGTTGTAGTAGTACTCCTCGTCCGGGCCCGACTTGATCCAGTGGTGCTGGCCCGTGGGCGCGCCGGAGTTGTGGGGGGTTTTGGGGTAGGTCTTCTTCAGGTGCATCTGGTCGCACCGCTTGCCGGTGGTGATCTTCGCGTAGTCTCCGGGAGCGGCCTGCGCGGTGGCCGGGAGTCCGACCAGCAGCATGCCGGTGGACGCGACCACGGCCAGACACGCGGCCAGCCGACGCCTGATCCGGGTTCGTATGGGTGTGTTCACACGTATGTCCCTGGTGAGGGGGCGCTCGTGGGACGGGAGGCGGGCGGAGATGGGCCCCCGTCGCATTTCTCCGCTCGCCTCCGCCCACACTAGGGCGCATCAAGTGCCCCGGCCCAATGGGTTGTTGACGTGTCGCGCGCCGACTCGGCAGCGCCTCGGGGCGGGTGGTGCGGCGGGTTCGCTACCGTGACCGTCCATGACCGCACACACGGACCCCGGCACCGACCCGACCCGCCGTCCGGAACTCCTCGCATGGCTGCGCGAGCGCCGGGAGGCCTTCCCCGACTGGGCCGAAGACACCGGTCTCGCCGGACAGCTCGACGTCACCCCCGCATCCCTGGAGGCCCTGGACGCCCTGGTCCGGGAGACGGCCGGCGGCAGCGAGCAGATCACGGCCCAGCGGCTCTCGCCGTTCGTCCAGGGCGCGGTCTGGTACGTGGGCGAGGTGTTCTGCCGCCACAAGGGCATGGTGTGGAAGTACGAGCCGGACGCCGACTACGGCTACGTCCCGCTGTTCGACCCCGAGGACCGGCCCGGCGTCCTCGACACTCCGTGTGTCGGCCTCCCCGACGACGAACCGGGCAACGGCCTGTACCCGCTGAACATGCTGCGCCGCATCCTGATCGACGAGGACGAAGCGGGGAACCCGGTCGACGCGACCCTGACCACGATCTTCGAGAACCCGTACGAAGACGGTGACGGCGACGAGGACTGGGACGAGGACGATTAGGAGCAGTACGGGGGGGGACGGCGGCGGCCCGGTCGCCCCACCGCACCGCCCCTCCCTCTCCCTCACCCCGTGGGCAGGCGGTGCGGGGACGTCGGCCAGGCGTGCAGGTCGGTGGCGCGCAGCAGGGCGGTGCCGATCAGCAGGCCCCGGTACCCGGCGGTCAGCAGGCGGGTGGCCTTCTCCGGGGTGTCGATGGCGCTGGCGCTGACCGGGCAGGGGGTGCCCGAGGCCCGCAGCGCGGGCAGCAGGTCGAGACTGCGGCCGATGTCGCCCGCGTCCCGCTCGCGCGCGGTGATGTCCTTGTTGTTGACGGCGATCACGCATTCGGCGGCGTGCGGGACCATCTCCAGCTCCGCCTCCTCGGTGATCTCCACGAACGGGGTCAGCCCGCCGCGCAGTGCGGCCTCGACCAGGGAGCGCATGCTCGAAGCGGGCAGCAGCGCGGCGGTGAGCAGGACGGCCGAGGCTCCGAGTTCCCCGGCGGTGGCGATCTGGTCGCGTCGGGTGATGAAGTCCTTCTGGAGCAGGGGCAGTTCGGTGAGCCGGGCGACGTCCCTGAGCAGTTCGGGCGTGCCCGCGAACCAGCGGCCGGTCACCACCGAGATGCACGGTGCGCCCGCCGCCTCGTAGGCGGCGACGATGTCCGCGGGGGTGCGGCCCGCGATGAGATCGATGCCGTGGGCGTCCCGCCGCTTCACCTCCATGATCAGTGGGCGCTCGGCGGCCAGCAGGGCCTCGATGAAGCGGGCGGTCATGGGTGCCTTACCTTTCCGGTTCCTTCGGGTACGGGACGGGGTGCCGGGCGGTCCGCCAGGCGCGGGCCAGGGCGGTCACCGCGTCCGGGTCGAAACGGCCCCGCCCGTCACGGGCCGCGGTGTCCACGTCGATGCCTCGGAAGCGCGGGTGGTCCGCGACGGCCGCACAGTCGGTCCTGCTCCGCGGGGTGATGCCGCCGGCCAGCCAGAACGGCAGGGTGAACCGTTCGGCGAGGGCCAGCACATCGGGCGCGGCCAGCCGCAGCCCCGTGCTGCCGACCCGGCCGTCCCCGCTCGTCGCGTCCAGCAGGAACAGATCGGTGCCCGCCCGTTCGTACGCGCCGATCAGCGGGCGCTCCAGGCATCTGCCGTCGCGCATGTGCAGGACCTTGATCAGTACGGCGTCGGGCAACGCCGCGCGCAACGCCCTTACGACGGTGGGTGGTTGGCAGGCGTGCAGTTGCAGCCGACGCACCCCGGCGCGGCGCGCGGCACCGGCCAGGGCGTCGGGGTCGCCGAGGAAGGTGACCAGTACGGGTTCGAGTACGCCGGTGGCGCGGGCCGCCGCCGCGAGGGCGGTCAGCTCGCGCTCCGGCAGATCGGACCGGCCGCCGGGTATGCCGTGCCAGAGTCCGACACGGTCGGCACCGGCGGCCGCCAGTACCTCGATGTCCTGCGGGGCCGTGGCCCCGCAGACCTTGAGCACCGGTGCGGGTGCCTCGCTCATTTGCCCAGTCCCAGCATCGAGGCGATCCGGTTGTACTGGATCTCGTTGGTGCCCGAGTAGATCGTGCCGCCCACCGCGTTGCGGACGTCCTGTTCGAGCCCGTACTCGGTCATGTAGCCGTGTCCTCCGAAGATCTGGACGGCGGTGATGCTGCTGGCCAGATTGGATTCGCTGGTGAGCAGCTTGGCGATGGCCAGGTCCGTGGTGACGTCCTCGCCTGCGACGAGCCGTTCCGCGGTGTCGTAGAGCCACTTCCGTGCCGTCTCCAGGCCGATCTTGGTGTCGACGATCTTGTTGGCGATCGACTGGTACGAACCGATCGGTCTGCCGAAGGACTTGCGGGTCTTCGCGTACTCCACGATGCGTTCCAGGCGGTGTCGCATCTCGCCGGCGTTGACGATGAAGGAGAGCAGGATCTCCCGCTTCATCACGTGGTCGAGGACGATGAATCCGCCCCCCACCCGGCCGAGGACCCGGTCCCCGGGCACCCGGCACCCGTCGAAGTACAGCTCGCTCAGCGGCGAGGTGCGCAGACCCATCTTCTTGACGGGTTCGCCGACCGTCAGGCCCGGGGTGTCGCGGTCCACCAGGAACGCGGTGACCCCGAGCGCCCCGCCGTCGGGCCGGGTCCGGGCGTACACCACGAACACGTCGGCGACGGGGCCGTTGCTGACGAACGTCTTGCTTCCGGTCAGGACGAAATGATCGCCGTCCCGCTCCGCGCGCGTGGTCATCGCCATCGCGTCGGAGCCGCCTTCCGCCTCGGTGACGGCGTGGGCGCCGATCATCTCGCCGGAGCAGATCAGGGGCAGATACCTCTCTTTCTGTCCGGGGGTGCCGAACTTCTCCAGGGGTACGCCGGTGCTGGCCAGGGTGGTCGTCACCGAGAAGCTCAGGCCGGCGTCGCGGCAGTGCTCACCGAGCCCTTCGAGTACGTACATGGTGGTGAGGAGCGACTGTCCGAGGCCGCCGTACCGCTCCTCGAAGGGCAGGGCGAGGATGCCCGTCCTCTGCACGAGCTTCCACTTGTCCCAGGAGAACGTGGCCCGCTCGTCCTGTTCCAGGTGGTCGGCGCTGAGCGCCTCACCCCACCGTGCCAGGCCCTCCCGCAGGTCGACCTGGTCGGTGTTCCATCGGATCACTGGGAACCGCCTTCATCGGTGCGTGGCTTCAGTACGCGGAGGACACGTGCGCGTCGAGGCTGTGCACCTCGTCGCCCTGGAGCGCCGGGCTGAAGACGCAGACGAGCCGGAGGTCCTCGTGCGGGCTCGCGACCAGGTAGTGGGCGTCGTGCTTGTCGAGTGCGTACAGGACGCCGGGGGTGATCGGGTGCGAGGTGCCGTCGAGTTCGACCACCTCGCCGGAGCCCGCGATGCAGTAGCAGGATTCGAGGTGGTTGCGGTACTCCAGGCGGGATTTGGTGCCGGCCCGGACGACCGTGTCCGTGAGGGAGTAGCCGACGCCGTCCGAGGCCAGCAGGAAGCGGCGGCTCAGACCGTTGCCCCACTCGACGGTCTTCACGTTCTCGATGTCACGAATGATCATTGCTCAACTCCTGTTTCTGTCGGGTGCGGTGGCGTCGACGGCCTGCCGCACGGGCTGGACGGACCGGACGAAGTCGCAAAAGCCGGTGACCGGATCGCCGCCCCCGTCGAGGGCACGCTCGATCCGTTCGACACCGGCGGAGCCGATGATCACCGCATCGGCTCCGCAGGCGTGGACGGCCGCCACGTCGTCGCGGGTCCTGACCCCGAAGCCGACGGCTATCGGGGACGTCGTACGGGCCCGGAGCGCTGCGACGGTGCCGGCCAGCGCGGTGTGTCCCGCAGCGGGGGCGGTGCCGCTGCGTCCGTAGTGGGCCACGAGATAGAGGTAGGCGGAGGCCTGGGCCGCGGCCCGGTCCATGGTCGCCGCGGAGCTGTTCTGATAGCAGGTGGTCACGACGGGCAGTCCGGCGTCGCGGGCCGCCGCGTGGTACGTGGTGCTCAGCCGGGGCGGCAGTGCGTGGACGAGGAGTCCGTCCGCGCCGCTCGCGGCGATGTCGCGGGTGGCGTCCGCCAGGTCCCGGTGTCGGAGGGAGTGGCTCCAGTCGGTGAGCAGGGCGATGCGCAGCCGGTGCAGCCGGGGGCGTGCGCGGGCGATGAACGCCAGTACGTCCTCCAGGTCCGTGCCCCGGTCCAGGGCGCGGCGTGCGGAGCGCCGGACGACCGGCCCGTCGGTGACGGAGTCGGGGAAGGGGACGGCCAGTTCGAGGCAGTCGACGCCCTCCTCGTCGAGCATGAGGACGAGGTCCTCCAGGACGTCGAGGGGCGGGTCGCCCGCGTTGAGGAACAGGGCGAGGCCGGGGCCGGTGCGGTGGGCGTCGCGTACGAAGAAGTCAGCCACGGCTCGCTCCTGCCCCTGCCCCTGTTTTTGCTCCTGTTTTTGCTCCTGCCGGGGTGGTCCGGGCCCGCATCCGTTCCGCCAGTTCGCGGGCCGCACCGCCGGTGACGGCGCGTTCGGCGGCCGCGAGTGCGGGGCGCCAGCCGGTGCTGTGGCCGCTCGCCACCGCGAGCGCGGCGGCGTTGAGGCAGAGGGTCCGGGTGGTGGTGGCGGTGGTGTCACCGGAGAGCACGTCCAGGAAGTGGCCGGCCGCGGCGGTGGGGGCGACGGGGCGCAGGTCGTCGAGGGAGCCGTCCGGGGCGGTCAGTTCGCCCGCCTTCAGCAGGATCTCCCGGTCGGCGGGGTCGTTGGTGTGGATGGTGTTGTCGGTGAAGGGCAGGAGTTCGTCGGCTCCCTCGGGGTTCGCGGTCAGCCAGATCCGCCGGTCCGTCACTCGGTCCGCCAGGGCCCGCAGCGCGGTGTGGGGCATCGTGTGCGAGACGCCGGTGACCTGGGCCGTGGTGGGCAGGTCCGCGAGGAAGGGGCCGAGCGCGTTGAGGAAACGGCCGAAGGGTTTCATGCCGATCGGTGCGAGGGTGCGGGCCAGCCGGGTCAGTTCGGCCGGGTAGACGAAGGGTCCGGCGAAGGCGATCCCGTACTGTTCCAGGGCCCGTTCGGTCTGTCCGTACGAGGCGGTCGGCCGCACCCCGAGGCGTTCGAGCAGGTCGACCGAGCCGAGGCCGGAAGTGTAGGCGCGCGAGCCGGACTTGACGACCCGTACGCCCATGGCCGCCGCGACGAACGCGGACGCCGTGGAGATGTTGAAGGTCGCGGGGCCGCCGCCGGTGCCGACGACGTTGACGGTGCCGTGCCAGTGGCCGGGGGGTGCGGCGGGCCGGCGTTCGAGGAGGGATTCCCGCAGGGCGTGCAGGGTTTCGGGGCCGGGGAGCCGGGTGGTCAGTGAGGCCAGCAGGGCGACGGCCTGCTCCTTGTCCAGCGAGCCGTCGCCGAGCCGGTCCCACAGTGACCGCCAGGTCTCGCGCTCGGCCACCGGGCGCCGCGCGAGCAGCCCGGTGAGCGCGTCGTGCATGACTAACTTCCCACCTCCTGGCGGGAGTCCGCGATGAACGCGTCGATCGCCGCCACGCTGCGGAAGTTGTTGGGGTCGAGGTCGGTGTCGCCGACGGCGAGTTCGAAGTGGTCCTCGACCCAGGCGATCAGTTTCAGTACGCCGAGGCTGTCGATGACGCCGTCCGAGAGGAGGTCGTGGTCGTCGGCGAGCTCGTGGGCACCGAGATCGGGCAGGAATTCGTCGATGACGAACCTCTTGATGGTGGCGGTGTGACTCATGACGTCCTTCCTTCGTTCGGGACTGCTGGGCGCCGCTCGGCGGGACGGTCGAGCGCGTTGCGGTCGACCTTTCCCGTGGAGGTCTTGGGGAGGGGGTCGTCGGTGATCCGCAGGAGGGTGGGGACGGCCGCCCTGGGCAGGCCGCGGGCGCAGTGCTCCTTGAGCTGGAGGCTGTTGAGCCCGGTGCCGGGGGCGCGGCGGACCCCGGCGACGAGGGTGCGGCCGGTGAGGGGGTCGGGCCGGGCGACGACGCCCGCTTCGAGCACGGCGGGGTGGCGCAGCAGCACCTGTTCGATCTCGGCCGTGTTGACGGCGACACCGCGCACCTTGACCTGGAAGTCGGCGCGGCCGGTGAGGTGGAGCAGGCCGTCGGCGTCGCGGCGCACCAGGTCGCCGGTGCGGAACCAGGGGCGGTCGTCGAGGCCGAGCGGATGGCCGGTGAACTTGCCGCGGTGGCGGGTGGGGTCGAGGTAGCCGGGCGCCTGGAAGGGGGTGGAGACGTACAGTTCGCCGGAGCCGGGGCCCTCGACGGGTGTGCCGTGGTCGTCGAGGACGAGGGCCCGGACGCCGGGCAGCGGGAGGCCGAGGGGGACGGGCGGGAACGCGGTGGTGCCGGTGTCGACCTCGTGGATGAAGCTGTCGTTGGTCTCGGTGCACCCGTAGACGTTGTACAGCCGCGCGTTCGGGAAGAGCCGGGGCAGTTCGGCGAGGGTTCGGTCGGGCACGGCGTCGCCGGTGAACACGACGTGCCGTACGGAGGGCAGGGCGGTCCCGGTCCGGCGGGCGGCGTCGGCGAGCAGTCCGTACAGCATCGGCACGGCCTGGACGATGTCCACTTCGTGCCGGGCCACCAGGTCCAGGACGCGTCGGCCGTCGGCGGCGTTGGCCGGGTCGACGAGGACGACCCGGCCGCCGTGCGCGAGTGTCGTCCAGACGTCGAACAGGCACAGGTCGAAGTTGAGCGGTGCGTGGTTGAGGACGGTGGTGCCGGGTCCGATGCCGAAGGCCGGGCCGGCCCAGGCGGTGAACCGGTCCACGGCGTCACGGCCCAGCGGGACGATCTTGGGGAGTCCGGTGGAGCCGGAGGTGGTGAGCATGAAGGTGGTGGCGGCGGGCAGCGGGAACGGTTCGGCGGTGCCCGGCGGCAGGATGCGTTCCGGTTCGCCGCGGGGGGCGAGGACGTGCCGGCAGCCGGCCTGGGCGAACAGTTCGGCGAGCTGGGCGTCGGCGAGTGCCGGGGACGGCAGCAGGAAGGGCCGTTCGGCGAGCAGGCAGGCCAGGACGAGGGCGACGGTGGCTGGGGACTTGGGGGCGAGGATGCCGACGGGCTCGTCGGGGGCGAGGCGGAGGAGGGCGAGGCGTTCGCGTTCGCGGCCGGCCGTCTCGTACAGCGTGCGGTACGTCGTCTCCTCGCCGTGCTGGAGGAGTGCGGGGGCGTCGGGGCGCTCGCGGACGTGGGTGAGGAAGCCGGTGAGGAGTCCGGTGGCCGGGGGCCGCGGGGGTGTGTCAGTCATGGGGGCCGTCTCCTTCCGGTGCGGGGGCGACCTCGGCCCGGCCCGCCTTGACGGCGATTCCTCCGGAGGTGCGGCAGGTGAACCGCACGGCGGTGCGGTCGGCATCGGGCTGGAGGGTGATGTCGAGCGGTTCGCCCGGGAGGACGGGGGCGGAGAACCGGCCGCTGACGGCGCGGATCCGGGCGATGTCGCCGTGCGCGTACCGGTCGGCGATCTCCTCGCAGACCAGGGCGACGACGCTCATGCCGTGGGCGATGACGTTCTCGAATCCGGCGGCGCGGGCGGTGGCGGTGTCGAGGTGGAGGGGGTTGAGGTCGCCGGAGGCGTGGGCGTAGGCGCGGATGTCGTCCGGGGCCAGTTCGTGGGCGGCCGTGACCGGTTCGCCGGGCGGGCCGGAGGGTGCCGGGGCGTTCCCCCGGGGGATCTCGCCGAACGGCTCGATGCCGTGCGCGCCCACGAGGAGGGCGCCGGTGACCAGTTCGGCGAATTCGGTGCCGTCGGGGCCGGTGAGCCGGGTGCGTACGGCGACCCGGGTGCCGCGCGGCTCGCTCCGGGCGCCGATCACGTCGAGTGCGATGCCGACGCTCTCGCCGGGCCGTACCGGCCGCCGCAGCCGGATGTCCTGCCCGAGGTGGACGACCGATGCCTCCTGTCCCGCGATCAGTGACCGCACGGTGCGGTCGGCCACCGCGTGGGCGAGTACGAAGGCGTGCACGGGCGACGCCTGGTCGTTCGCGGCCGGGGGAAGTCCGACGCGGGCGGCGGCCCGGTAGGCGGCGACCTCCTCGGCGGTGACGGTGCATTCGGCAGTGGCGGTGGCAGTGTGTTCGGCGGGGCGCGGGGGCTCTGCGGCGGTGGTGGCGGGGCGCGGGGGCCGGGCCGTCGTCGTCATGCGGGCACCACCACCAGCGAGGCGTTGTGGCCGCCGAAGCCGAAGGAGTTCGACAGGGCGGGGCCCGAGACGATGGGGCGGGGGTGTTCGTGGACCACGTCGATGTCCATTCCTGGTTCGAGGCGTTCGTGGTTGGCGGTGGGCGGCACCTCGCGGGCCCGCATCGCCAGCACGGCCGCGATCGTTTCGACGGCGCCCGCGGCGCCGATCAGATGGCCGATGACGCCCTTGGGGGCGGTGACCGGGGGGCCCGCGGTGCCGAACACCTTCGTCAGGGCGGCGGCTTCGGCCCGGTCGTTGTGCGGGGTCGACGTGCCGTGGGCGTTGATGTGGGCGATGTCGGACGGGACGAGGCCCGCTTCGGCGAGGGCGGCGGCCATCGCCCCGGCCGCGCCCGCACCGTCCGGCAGCGGCATCGACAGATGGTGGGCGTCGGAGGTGGCGCCGTACCCGGCGACCTCGGCGTACGCTCGCGCGCCGCGCGCACGGGCGTCGTCGGCCCGTTCCAGGACGACGAAGCCGGCCCCCTCCCCCATCACGAACCCGTCACGGTCGGCGTCGAACGGCCGCGACGCCCGGTCCGGCTCGTCGTTGCGCAGCGAGACGGCGTTCAGATTGCCGAAGCCGGCCAGGGTGACCGGGGTCAGGGTGGACTCGCAGCCGCCCGCGACGACCATGTCGGCCCGGTGGGTCCGCAGCAGCAGCACCGCCTGGCCGATGGCGTCGGCGCCACTGGCGCAGGTGGTGGCGATGGTGGTGGCGGGCCCCGTCCAGCCCAGTCGCATCGCGATCTGCGCGGCGGCCGCGTTGGGCATGGTCATCAGCGGCATCAGCGGGTTGACCCGGTGGGGGCCGTCCGCGGTGAACAGTGCGGACTCCCGGTCGCTGGTGGCCCGTCCGCCGACCGCGTTGCCGACGACGACCGCGGTACGGCCCGGCTCCGGGGCCGGGGAACCGGCGTCCCGGTGGGCCGCCAGTGCGGCGCTCGTCCCGTACAGCGCGAACGGGTCCATCCGGCGGGCGTCCTTCGCGGGCACCAGGTTCATGGCGTCGAGCCCGCGGACCCGGCAACCGATGCGCACCCGGTGGCGGGTCAGGTCGAGGTGGGTGAGCCCGGCCGCTGTGGACCGGCCGGCGCGCAGTGCGGCCCACAGCTCGTCGGGGGTGCAGCCGGCGGGGGTGACCACGCCGATGCCGGTGATCACGACCGCTGGTCCGGTGGAGGTCGCCATGGGGGTACGTCCTATCGGGCGGGGAGGATGCCGCACTCTCGGGCGGACTTGAGGAAGACCTCGGCGGCGAAGTCGATGTCGGCCTCCGTGTGGCGGGCCGTGACGGCGATGCGGAGCCGGGCGAGGTCGTTGGGGACGGCCGGGGTGACCACGGGCAGTCCGATGACGCCGTTGCGGCGGCAGGCGGTGGCGAGGTCGTACGCCGCTTCGTCCGAGCCCGCGATCAGCGGCAGGACCGCGGTCTCGCTGTCCTGGGTGCGCAGCCCCTCGGCGTTGATGATGCCGCGCAGCCGCTCGGACTGGTGCTGGATGTGCGCGACCCGTTCCGGTTCGCGCTGCAGGATGCGCAGCGATTCCAGGGCGGCGGCGGTCTGGGCGGGGCCGAGGGCGGCGGAGAACAGGAACGGCCGTGCCGCGTACCGCAGATGGCCGATCAGCCGCTCGGGTCCGGCGACCCAGCCGCCCATGGAGGGGATGGCCTTGGAGAGCGTACCGAGCTTGATGTCGACCTCGACGCCGCGGTCGAAGTGTTCCTCGATGCCGCGTCCGGTGGCGCCGATGACGCCGAGCGCGTGTGCCTCGTCGACCATCAGGAGGGCGTTGTGTTCGTCGCACACCTTGCGCAGTTCGGGCAGCGGGGCGATGTCGCCGTCCATGGAGTAGACGCTGTCGACGACGACGAGGCGTACGCCGTCGGGTCCGGCGGCACGCAGCCTCCGGTCGAGGTGGTCGACGTCGTTGTGGCGGAAGCGGGTGACGGTGGCGCCGGAGAGGCGGCAGCCGTCGACGATCGAGGCGTGGTCGTACTTGTCGATGAAGACGGTGTCGCCCGCGCCGACGAGGCCGCCGACGGTGCCGACGTTGGCCGCGTAGCCGGAGCCGAAGACCATGGCCGTCTCGCGCTCGGCGAACCTGGCGACCTCGGCCTCCAGTTCCTCGTGCAGCGGGATGGAACCGGCCAGTGCGCGCACGCCGTGGTTGCCGGTCCCGTAGAGGTCGACGGCGGCCTTGGCGGCGGCGACGACGCGTTCGTCGCCGGCGAGTCCGAGGTAGCTGTATCCGGACATCATCAGCAGTCGGCGTCCGTCGAGGTCGGCGTAGGCGCTGTCGCGTTCGACGGTGTAGGCGACGAAGCTGTTGCGGCGTTCGGGCTTCGATTCGAGCGCCTGCACCCGCCGCCGGGTGGCCGCCAGCTTCGGTTCGAGGCGATCCCATGCTCCGGGTGCGTTCACGTGCGTCTCCTCTTCCACGACTTCGTGCGGCTTCTTTTCCTTGTGCCAACGCGACGTCATTTCTAGGGGGTGACCGCAAGACGCGCGCAATACGGGCACGGGGCCCTCGAATTTCTTTTGCGGAGAGCTCGAATGACGAATCGTCAAATACCGGAAGGGACGGTTCCGACTATTCGCACCGGTATGTTTACAGCCACGGTTGAACAGGTTGACTAACCGCCGGTACGGTCGAATGCACGGGAAAGAGAATGTAAAAGGGGTGACGATCATGTGATCGTTCCCGAAATGGTCCACGATCCATTCCGTGCCGCACCCACGCGCTTTCGGCCAGGGGAGCCGCCGATGTCTTGGGGAGCCAGATTTGCTGATCAGACTCGTAGGACTCGTCACCATCGAGCACGACGGAACTCCGCCCCAGCACCTGTCCAGCGCCCAGGCCCAGGTGGCCTTCGCCCGGCTCGTCCTGGAACGCTCCTCGGGGACCGGTCGCGACCAGCTCGCCGACACCGTGTGGCCGGACGGGCTGCCCGACACCTGGGCATCGGCCCTGCGCAGCGTCGTCAGCCGGGTCCGCGCCTATGTCAGCGATCCGCACCAGAGGCCGGGCGGGACACCACTGGTCGCCCACAGCGGCCGCTATCTGTTGCGCCTGCCCGACGACACGGCCGTGGACCTGGAGGCGGCCGACACGGCGGTCACCGAGGCGCAGGACGCGTTCGCGGAGCGCGCCTACGCCGTGGCGCAGCAGCTCGCTTCCGGGGCGGTGTCCAATCTGCGCGGCTCGTTCCTGCCGGCGCACGACGGCGAGTGGGTGAGCACCATCCGAGAACGAGTGGATGAACTGCGCCTGAATGCACTGGAGTTGGCGAGCCTCTCTGCTTCGGCCCTGGGCGACGAGCACCACGGGGTGCGGTACGCGGACGAGGCGGTGCGCCGCGCCCCGTTCCGGGAGAGCGCCTATCGCTGCCAAATGGCGGCGTACGCATCGGCCGGCAACCGGGCGGACGCGCTGCGCGCGTACCAGCAGCTGCGCGAGGTGCTCGCCGAGGAGCTCGGCATCGACCCGGCGGCCGAGACCCAGGCGGCGTACCTGAACCTGTTACGGGCCGTCGGCCCCACCCTCCAAACCCGCCGCCCCCGCCCGGCCCGTCGCTCCAGCACTCTGGACCCGGTCCTGATGGGCGCGTTCGAGGCCCTGCCCCCGCCGAGGTAGGCGCGAGTGCCCCGGCGGGGAGGGCCCCGCCGGGGGCGTACGGTGAACCCTGTCGGGGAGGGCGCGACAGGCCCCGCCGAAAGCGCGCGACGACCCCATCGGTCCCCGACTCCCGTTCCCCCGCGGCCAGACCCGCCGTCCGCCGGCTGCCACGAGGCCTGCTTCGTCCGAACCGGGCTGGGCCGGGCTCCGGGCCGGCCCGGACAACCGCGTAATCGGGCTGCGCGGCCGGCCGGGCGGCCCGAGGATCTGCCCATGACCACGACGACTGCGTCCCTGCTGCCGATGCCCTCCGCCGCCGTTGCGGGGCCGGGCCGACAGCAGCCCGGCCGTCCGGGGAGGCCGACTCCGCGCCGCACGTGAGCGCGGCCCTGGTCGCCGGGCTCCTGGCCGGTTATGGCATCGCCATGCCGGTGGGAGCGGTCGCGACCTGTCTCGTGGCCCTCACCGCGCGGACGTCGTTGCGGGTCGGTGCCTGTGCCGCTCTGGGCGTCGCGACCGCCGACGGCCTGTACGCGCTGATCTCGATGGCCGGAGGCTCGGCGCTCGCACCCCTCGTCGAGTCGATCGCGCCGCCCCTGCGCCAGGTCTCGGCCGTGGTGCTTCTCGCGCCGGCGGCGGAGCCCTGCTCGGCCGTGTGCTGACGGGTCCTCACGGCCGGTTGTCCACCGCCCTGGTGTCCAGTGCGGTGATCGTCGGGCTCGCCGTCCATCTGCTGGTCTCCCAGCCGTGATCGACGAGCCGACGCGCCCCGCCCGGCTCCACCGTGCGCCGGAAGGGGCGTTCGGTCACGCCACCCGGAGCGGAAGGGCCTCAGACGTCGAGCACGACGTCCGTGACCGGCACCGCCCGGCATGTCAGCACCCGGTCGTCGGGCAGGTCCTCGGCCGGGGCCACCAGGTGGGCGACCTGTCCGCTCAGGACGGTGACGGCGCAGCTCTCGCACTGTCCCAGGCGGCAGCCGTTCGGCAGCTTCAGCCCTGCCTTCTCGCCGAGTTCGAGCAGTGTGCCGTCCGCCCGGGTCCAGGTCAGTTCGCGTTCCGAGCGGGCGAAGCGCACGGTCGCGGTGGCGTCCGCCGGGAGCTCGACGCTCCGCGTGGCGACCTGGAACCTCTCGGCGAAGACGTCGAAGCCCGGCACTCCACGCGCCTTCAGTCCGGCGGTGACGTCATCGATCATCTCCTGGGGCCCGCACAGGTAGAAGCGGGCGCGGCGGCGGATCAGTTCCTCGTCGATCCCGTCGGCGGTGATCCGGCCGCGGACCGAGTAGTGCACGCCCTCCACGTCCTCGGCCTCCGGGCGGCTGTAGTGGTCGATCACCGTCAACTGCGGTATCGCTCCGGCAAGTTCCCGCAGCCGGTCCGCGAACGCGTGGGTCCTGTGGTTGCGGTTGCCGTAGTGCAGGACCACCTCGGGTACCGAACCGCCGGTGGCCGCGAGCGTTTCGAGGTGGCCGAGGAAGGGTGTGATGCCGACGCCGGCCGCGAGCAGCACCACCGGCTGGTCGTGGTCGACCGGGATGGCGAACAGGCCGGAAGGAGCGGTCACCCGTACCCGGGTCCCGGCGGTGAGGCCGCGGTGCACGAGCGGGGAGAACGCGCCGCCCTCGATCCGTCGGACGGCCAGCCGGTACGTCGTGAGGTCGTCGCCCCGGGCCACGCCGGTCAGTGAGTACGCCCGGGTGATGTCGGGGGCATCGGTGTCGGCGACGGTGATGTGCTGACCGGGGCGGAACTCCGGCAGCGGGCCGCCGTCGGCCGGACGGAGCAGCAACTCCCGTACGTCCTCGGTCGCTTCGTCGGTCGATTCGACGACGAACTCGCGCGGGCCGGACCATGTTCCGGTCGGTACGGGGCGGATGTCGCAGGCCGTCGAGCGCAGTGGCACCGAACCGCTGATCGGGTCGTGCGCGGTGTCGCCGACGAGCAGGTTGTAGTTCTGTCCGCCGTCGGCCAGCGGGTCCGATCCGGGCAGTGCCAGGTCGGGGGTGCTCTGCCACCACCCGTACTCGGCGACCACCGTGTCGGGGTGCAGGCCGGGATCCACCCGGGCGCGCATCCGCACGGTGGCGTCGCGTGTCGTGATCTCCACCAGGTCACCGTCGGTGATGCCCCGGTCCGCGGCGATCTGTTCGCCGATCTCGACGAGGGGTTCGGGTGAGCGCCTGCGCAGTGACGACAGTCCGCGGTGCTGGCTGTGGCAGAAGTACCCGTTCTTGGCGCAGCTCAGGGTCAGCGGGAAGTCGGGGTCGGTGGGCGCGCCGTCGGATTCGGGCACCGGGGAGTAGCCGTGGTCGAGCAGCCGTTGCGAGTACAGCTCCACCCGCCCGGTCGGGGTGGCGAATCCGGTGACCCGCCCGTCGGGCATGGTCTCGGCGTACTTCCGGTACCGCATCGGCAGCGGCAGGTCCAGGCCGCCGGGAACCGCGCGCAGGTCGTCCACGGTGAGGCCGAGGGGTTCGAGCTGATGGTTCCAGGCCGCCTGTATGTCCCCGTCGAAGAACTCGTCCCCGAGGCCGAGGCGGCAGGCGAGGTCGAAGACGATGTCGAGGTCGGAGCGGGATTCGCCGAGCGGGTCGAGCATGCGGGGGCGCAGTTGCACGCGTTGCTGGGCGCGCCGGGAGATCTCGAAGCCCGCGCGCAGTCCTTCCCGTTCCCAGGGGGTGTTGGCGGGCAGCAGGATGTCGGCGAACCGGGAGGTGGGGTTCTCGAACAGGTCGATGTGCACGCCGAATTCGAGCTGTCGCAGGGCCTCGGCGGTGCGTATCGGGTCGGGCTGCGACAGCAGCAGGTTGCCGCCGAAGGAGACCAGGGCGCGTACGCGGTACGGGTCCCCTTCGGTGATCGCCCTGCACAGGGTCCGTGCGGAGATCCAGCCGGACGCCGGGGGGCCGAGGGGGTGTTCGGCGAGGCCCAGCGCCTTCGCCGCCTGTTCGGGCGCGGGCGGCAGGGACACCTTGGCGGTCGGTTGCTGCGGCAGGACGACGTTCCCGCCGGGGGCGTCGTGGCAGCCGGTGAGCGCGTACAGGGTGGCGATGGCACGTTCGGTCTGCGTCGCGTCGACGTGCTGGCCGACTCCGGTCCATGTTCCGTAGCTGACGGCGCGCGAGGTGGCCAGGTCGTCGGCGAACGCGATGAGCGTGTCGGTGTCCACCCCGGTCACCGACGACGTGCGTTCCAGCGGCCAGGCCGCCGCGGCGTCGAGGTAGTGCTGGAACGCCGGTCGGCAGGTGACCGTTCCGGAGCGGGTGCGGACCCGGTGGGTGCCGCGCAGGGCGAATCGCTGCGGGGCGGGGGCGGCCCGGGTGGTGTCGTAGGGCTCGGGCCGGCCGCCGTGCTCGTCCCACACCACGTGGCCGACGCCGTCGGGGGTCAGTTCGTCGGCCCTCAGGAAGCGGCCGTCGTCGTCGCGCACCAGCAGCGGCCCGTTGGTCCAGGCCCGCAGGAACTCCTGGTCGCCGCCGTGGCGGCGCAGCACGAGGTCGGCCAGTCCGAGGGCGAGGGCGCCGTCGGTGCCCGGTCGTACCCGCAGCCAGTGGTCGGCCTGCATCGCGGCGGCCGTCCGGCGCGGGTCGACGACGGCGAGGCGGGCTCCCCGTGCGCGTGCCTCGGCCAGGGCCGCCGACCGGGAGAGCCAGGTCTTGGCGGGATTGTGCCCCCACATCACGGTCAGGTCGGTGTGCGGGAAGTCGGGTGCCGGCTGGGCGCTGCCGAAGGTGAAGGCGTGGGCGAAGTCCTTGTGCCAGTTGCAGATCTCGGTCGAGTAGCAGATGTTCGGGCTGCCGTAGAGGTGGACGAACCGCTCCACCCATTCGAGGGCGTCGCTCATCGGCGTGCCGCTGGGCGAGGTCACCGAGAAGGCGACGGACTCCGGCCCCGTGGTGTCGCGGAATTCCGCGAGCCGGGCGCCGATCTCCGTCATCGCCTCCTCCCAGCCGATCTCCCGCCACTTGGGATCGGGGTCGGTCCGCGGTGTGGTGCGGCGCAGCGGCCGGGTGAGACGGGCCGGGCTGTGCACGAGTTCGGGTGCCGCCCGCCCCTTGGGGCACAGCGCCGCGCCCGTGGGGTGGTCCGGGTCCGGGCGCACGCCGACCATGGCTCCCGATTCAATGGTGTAGATCGCGCCGCAGCGTGACTTGCAGAGGGTGCAGTAGCCACGTGCCTCGGTCATCGTCCGCTGTCTCCCCTTGTTGTGGTCGGGCATCGGGATCCGTGTGCCGGAATGGTACGGAGGGGTCGGTTCGGGTCGTCCGGGGCCGGGAACGGAAACGGGCCCGGTCGGCTCCCCCATACTTCTGGATACCCTGATGGGGTATTCAGAAGTACACCCCCTGGGGGTAACACCGCAAGCCTCTGATCACGGCTCGACCGATGAGGAAGGGGCGGAGGGGGATGTTTCAGCCAACCCTGGATACCACCCAGGGGTATGTAGACTGAATCGGGGAACATAACCCCCCGTCCGTATAAGCAGGGAGCTCGCCGCATGTCCGAAGTCACGGAACGAACGCAAGCACCGAAACTCCGCTCGGCCATTGCCGCCGCGGTCACGTCCCGGGCCGGGCGGGCCGTTCTCCAATGCCTTGCCGCCTGTGCGCTGCAGGCCCTCCAGAACCGGGGGACGGCGTGCGGCTGCACCCGGCCGAAGTAGAGCGACGGAAGGCGCCCCGATGAGCACCGGGACGGACACCGCCGTCGCGGACTCGATGCACACCTTTCCCAAGACCTCCCCTCCGTCGACGACGGTCGGGCAGGCGCGGGAGCTCTTCGAAAACGACAAGGTGCACGCCCTGCTGGTGGTCGACGACGGCGTGCTGATCGCGGTCGTCGAGCGGCCCGACCTGGTGGGCCGGGGCGACCACGAGCCGGTCGCCCCGGCGGGACGGCTCGGCGACCGGGTGGTCGCGCCGTCCGCCGGGCTGCACGAGACATGGGACGCGATGGTCGCCGCGGGGCGCCGGAGGCTCGCCGTCGCCACCGAGGGCGACCGGCTGGTCGGCCTGCTCTGTCTGAAGAGCTCGGGGCTCGGCTTCTGCTCCGACGCCGGTGTACGGGCGCGGGCCGAGGAACGCGCGGCCGGGGCACGGGGCCGATGAGGCCGATGGCGTCCACCGGGGCCGCCCACGCGCAGGCGCCCGGCCGGGAGAGTCCGGCCGGGCGCCTGCGTGAACCACTCGGGGCCGGCAGAGCCGGCCGTGTGCCGCGACGGTCCCCGGACGCCACCGGGGCCCGGCCCCCTTCCCCGCGTACGGGGTCAGGTGATGGAGACCCCGCTGTCGATGCTGACGACCTGCCCCGTCATGCAGTCCTGGTCGAGGAACAGGCCGACGCTGCGGGCCACTTCCTCCACCGTCACGAAGCGCGGTACGGGGGCCTTCTCCTCCATGCTCTCCTTCACCCGGTCGGGCAGGCTCTCCGTCATGCCCGTGATCATGAACCCCGGGGACAGGGCGTTGACGGTGACTCCGCGCCGGCCGCACTCGGCGGCCAGGGTGCGGGTGAAGCCGATCAGGCCCGCCTTCGACGCGGAGTACGCCGTCTGGCCCGCGGTCGCGATCAGACCGGACGGCGACACCACGTTGACGACCCTCCCCCACCGCTGCCGCAGCATGTGCGGGACGGCCGCCCGCGCGGTGTGGAACGAACCGATCAGGTTCGTTCGGATCACCTGGGTCCAGTCCGCCGGCGACTGCATCGCCATCAGCGCGTCCTTGCGGATCGCACCGTTGTTGACGAGTACGTCCACGGGGCCGAGCCGCTCCTCGATCTCCCGGTACATCGCGGTGACGGCCTCGTACGAGCCGACGTCGCCGGTGACCACGACCGAGTCGTTCGTCAGCTTGTCCCGTACGGCCCGTGCCCGCTCCTCGGAGCTGTTGTAGTGGACCGCGACCCGGCAGCCGAGGGCGTCCAGCTCGATCGCCAGGGCCTGGCCGAGCCCGCCGGACGCGCCCGTGACCAGGGCGACCGGCTGCTTCGGCCGGGTTCCCGCCGGCTTTGCGCTCACCTGTCTCCTCCGCCCCACTCCAGGAGGACCGATCCCCAGGTCATGCCCGCGCCGAAGCCGGCCAGCAGCACCAGGTCGCCGTCCTCGATCCGGCCCTCGTCCAGGGCTTCGGCCAGCGCGATGGGAATCGACGCGGACGCCGTGTTCCCGTACTTGTGCAGATTGGTGACCAGGGCCTCCGTGCGCAGACCGGTGTGGCCGAGGATGGAGTTGATGATCCTGATGTTGGCCTGGTGCGGGATGACGTGGGCCACGTCGGCCGCCTCGACCTTCGCCTCCTTCAGGGTCTCCCGCACCGTGCGCACCGTGTAGCGCACGGCGTTGAGGTAGATCTCGTTGCCGTTGATCTGCGCGTAGTGCAGGCCCTGGCGGACGGTCTCCTCGGTGGTGGGCATCCGGCTGCCGCCCGCCAGTACCTTGAGGCTGCCGGTGCAGCTGCCGTCGGCGCCCAGGTTCCAGGCCAGGACCCGGTCCCGGTCCGCCGGCTGGAGCACCACGGCGCCCGCGCCGTCGCCGACGAGGATCGACAGGTCCCGGTCGGCCGGGTTGGCGGTCAGGGTGTGCGTGTCGGAGCCGATCAGCAGGATGGGCCGGGGGTCGATCTTGATCAGCGCCATGGCCTGGACCAGTCCGTACACGAACCCCGCGCACTCGGAGTTGACGTCGTGCGCGCTGCCGGCGATGCCGAGTTCGTGGTGGACGAACGCGGAGGTGGCCGGGGAGGGCTGCTCGGGGGTGGCGGTGGCGACGATCAGATGCGCGATGTCGCCGCCGCTCAGCCCGGCCTTCTCCAGGGCTCGCCGGCCGGCCTCGACAGCCAGGGAGGCGGTCGTCTGCCCCGGCCCGACGGCCCGGCGCTCACGGATGCCGCACCGGCTGACGATCCAGTGCTCGTCGACGCCGAAGCGCTGCGCCAACTCCTTGCTGGAGACGACGCGTTCGGGTACGGACATGCCCCACCCGGTGATGTCGAAGCCGTTCACGGGCGGCCCCGCTCAGGCCCGCGCCGGCACGAGCGCGAGAATGCGCTCGTGGACGACGCGCAGGGTGGTCGTGTCGTCGATGTCGGCGAACAGCGACTCGTCGGCGGGGATGTCCGGGTACCTGTTCTGGAACCCGTACAGCCACTCCATCAGGTCCAGCGAGTCCACGTCCGCGATGTGCTGGAGCGGGTGGTCCGGGTCGACCTTCTCGGCGCCCGAAACGGCTTCGAGCTGGCTCGCCAGTTCTTCAATGGTGGGCATGGACATGGTGTGCGGTCCTTTCTCGCAGGGCTCGGTCGTTCGGAAGGAATCGAATCCCGGCCCACGCAACGCGTGCGCAACACGGGATTCCGGCGACCGTCTTGCACATCTGTTGCGAGCGACCCGCTTTTCTCGTCTGCGACATCCGCACGCCGGACAGGAGTTGACGAAGAATGACGACGGTCGCAGACAGGTCGGTCCCCGAGGTCGACGCGATCAGGCACCACTACGAGGTGAGCAACGACTTCTACCGCCTCCTGCTGGGCCCGACCATGATGTATTCCGGTGGGTACTGGGAGGAGGGCGAGGGCCTGACCGAGGCCCTCGACGAGGCCCAGGAGCGCAAGCTCGACACGTTCGTCGAACTCGCGGGGGCCGCGGGCGCCCGCCGGGTGCTGGACGTGGGCTGCGGCTGGGGCACCATGCTCAACCGGCTGACCACCGTGCACGGCGTGGAGCAGGCCGTCGGCCTCACCCTCAGCCGCACCCAGGAACAGTTCGTCGCCGGCCTGGACAACCCCAGGATCACCACCCGGGTCGAGTCGTGGGAGGACCACGTCACCGACGACCCGTACGACGCGGCGTTCTGCATCAACGCGCTGGAGCACTTCGTCTCCTCCACGCTGCCGCCGCGCGAACGCACCAGGAAGTACCGGGTGTTCTTCAACAAGGTGGGCGCGGCGCTGAAGCCGGGGGCCCGGTTCGTGCTGCACACCATGACCGCCGAGGCCCTGCCGATGAACCGGCAGCTGCTCGACGACCTGAAGTTCCTCCAGCGCTCCGAGTTCGAGAACTGCCACATCCCGCACCTGCACGAGCTGACGCAGGCCGCCGAGGGGCTCTTCGACGTCGTCGAGATCGTCAACGAGCGCGAGTCGTTCGCCGTCGCCTGCCGTGCCTGGCTGGAGCTGCTGGCCGCCCGCCGGGACGAGGCCGTCGCCCTGGAGGGCGAGGAGGTCGTGGCCCGCTTCGAGCGCTACCTGGACATCTTCGCCTACACGCTGGAAGACAAGTTCTTCAACAACTTCCGCGTCACCATCGCGCGACGCTGAGGAGGCCGACGTGACGAGCATTCTCGAACCCGCGCGCGACGACGGCGCCGCCGCACCCGCCACCCCCCGGACGGGCGGCGGCGGTCCCACCCGGCATCTGCGGGTCGCCGTGATCGGCAGCGGCTTCTCCGGACTGGGCATGGCGATCCGCCTGCTGCGCGAGGGGACCGACGACTTCCTGGTCTTCGAACGCGCCGACGAGGTGGGCGGGACCTGGCGGGACAACACCTACCCGGGCGCCGCCTGCGACGTGATGTCCCATCTGTACTCCTTCTCGTTCGCGCAGAACCCGGGGTGGAAGTCCACCTTCGGCAAGCAGGAGGAACTGTTCGCCTATCTGCGGGACGTGGCCGACCGGTTCGGGGTCCGCCCCCACATCCGCTTCGGCCACGAGCTGCTCTCCGCCCGCTGGGACGAACCGACCCGCCGCTGGTACATCGAGACCTCGCAGGGCGACTACACCGCCCAGGTGCTGGTCTCGGGCACCGGCTACCTCTCCGAGGCGGCGTACCCGGACATCCCCGGGCTCGACGACTTCGAGGGCACGGTGTTCCACTCCTCGCGCTGGAACCACGACCACGACCTGAGGGGCCGCGACGTCGCCGTCATCGGCACGGGTGCCTCCGCCATCCAGTTCGTCCCGAAGATCCAGCCCGAGGTGGGGCGGCTCGACCTCTACCAGCGCACCCCGCCGTGGATCGGCCCGAAGGACGACAAACCGACCAGTGCGTTGCAGTCGAAGCTGCTGCACAAGGTGCCCGGCTACCAGAACTTCCGGCGCAACTTCAACATGTGGGGCCGCGAGGTCCTGGCCTTCGTCATGAAGCGGCCCAAGGTCGCCGGGAAGATGCAGAAGATGGCCAGTGACCACCTGGTCAAGTCCGTCCCGGACGAGGCGCTGCGCGCCCGGCTCACGCCCGACTACGTCATGGCGTGCAAGCGGCTGCTGTTCTCCAACACCTGGTACCCGGCGATCCAGCAGCCCAACGTCGAGCTGGTCACCGACGCGATCACCGAGGTGCGCGCCAAGTCGGTCGTCACGGCCGACGGCACCGAACGCGTCGTCGACACGATCGTCCTCGGTACCGGCTTCAAGGCCACCGACCGCCCGGTCGCCGGGCGCATCACGGGCCGCGACGGCCGACTGCTGCGCGACGTGTGGCGCGAGCACGGCATGACGGCGCACCGCGGCACGACGGTCGCCGGTTTCCCCAATCTGTTCCTGCTGCTCGGACCCAACACCACCCTGGGGCACTCCTCCCAGGTCGTGATGATCGAGGCGCAGATCGGTTACGTCCTGGACGCCCTGAGGCACATGGAGCGGCGCGACCTGGCCAGTGTCGAGGTCCGCGAGGAGGCCCAGCGGGCCTGGAACGACGAGGTGCAGGGGCGCCTCGACGGGACCGTGTGGAACGCCGGGAACTGCCGGAGCTGGTACCTCGACGAGCACGGGCGCAACCCGTCGATCTGGCCCACGTACACCTGGCGGTTCCGCCGCCGCACCCGCCGCTTCGACCTGGCCGAGTACCGGCTCGCCACCTCCGTCGGGGCCGGCAGACCGAGCCTTGACCACGCATAGCCGAAGGAGAGGAACGCAGATGAACACCACGCTCTCGCGGCGCCAGGTGCTGGGCGGCATCACGGCCGCGGTCGTCGGATGGAGCGCCGCGAGCCAGTCGTGGGCCACCGCGGCCGAGGTGTCCGGCGGCGCGTCCGTGGCGCCGGTCCCCGCCCTGGACGGCACGCTGACCACCTCGGCGGCGGACCTGGAGCGCTTCCGCCAGGACTTCGGACGGCTGAAGGGCTCGGCCCCCTGGGCGGTGCTGCGCCCCGGCTCCGACCGGGACGTCGCCAGAATGGTCTGCTACGCCCGGACGAACAACCTGAAGCTCGCGGTGAACGGGCAGGGCGGCACCGGGACCGACCAGGAGTCGCACTCGGTCTACGGCCAGGCGTCCGTACCCGCGGGCGGCATCTCCGTCGACGCCCGCTCCAGGTCGAGGATCATCAGCATCGACTCGACCGGTGCGGTGGTGGAGGCGGGCGTCACCTGGGGCCAACTGACGGACGCCGCACTGAAGTCGGGCCTGACCCCGCCCGCCCTGCCCGACTACATGCACCTGTCGATCGGCGGGACGCTGTCGATCGGCGGCATCGGCGGCACCGTGCAGAAGTACGGCCTGCTGTGCGACACGGTCCAGTCACTGGACGTCGTGACCGGCAACGGCGACCTGCTCACCGTGTCCCCGTCGTCCTGCGCCGACCTGTTCGACTCGGTGCTGTCGGGCGGCGGGCAGACCGCGATCATCCTGCGCGCCCGGCTGCGGCTGGTGCCCGCCCCCGAACGGTCGGTGGTCTTCAGCCTCTTCTACGACGACCTGGCGACGTATCTCGCGGACAGCGAGAAGGTGATGGCGGAGAACCGCTTCCACGTCCAGGCGGGCGAGACGCTGCGCAGGCCCGACGACTCGGGCTGGCGCTACAAGATGGAGGTCGCCGCCAACTACTCGGGCAGCGCCGTCCCGGACCGGGCGAAGCTGCTGTCGGGGCTGCGCGACAGCCGCGCCGAGGCGGTGGTCGAGGACCTCGGCTACCGGGACTACATGTTCCGGCTCGACGGCTACGAGGCGTACCTCAAGGAGAGCGGCCACTGGTACCAGCCCAAGCCCTGGCTGAGCCTGTTCCTGCCCGCCTCGAAGACCAGGGCGTTCATGGAGATCGTGGAGAAGGAGCTGACCGCGGCCGACCTCGGCGGCGGGTTCCTGCTCTTCTACCCGTACTACACGCGCAAGGTGACCCGGCCGCTCGCGGTGCAGCCGGACGAGCCGGTCGGCTACCTCTTCGACCTGCTGCGGTTCCCCGACCCGGGCGAGACCGGCATCCGGGCGATGCTGGACCAGAACCGCCGGCTGTACGACAAGGCGGTGGCGATGGGCGGCAAGCGGTACCTGGTCGGTGCGGTGCCGGGGATGACGACGGCCGACTGGAAGGCGCACTTCGGGGCCCGCTGGGACGGTTTCTGCCGGGCGAAGCGGCGCTACGACCCGTCGAACGTCCTCACCCCGGGTCAGGGTTTCTTCGGCGGAGAGGCAGGCTGATGACGAGCTACGACCTGATCGACGAGGCGGTCGTCGACGCACCCGGGGAGGCCGTCTGGGACGCGCTGCTCGCCGAGTTCCGCGGCGGGGGACGCTGGTGGGTGCCGGCCAACACCTTCGCGGTCTCGTCCGGCGCGCCGGACGTGGTGGGCGGCGAGGTCGCGGTCACGGTGCACACCAAGGGCGTCGACAAGGGCGGGCCCAAGCTGCGGTTCACCGCGCGCACGACCGCGGTGGAGCCGGGGCGGCGGCTGTCGGTGGAGTACGTCGACGGGGTCTTCCGGGGAGTGGGCGACTTCGTGCTCGACCCGGTGGACGACGGCGCCCGGACCCGGATCGGCATGCACTTCCGGGGCCGCCCGCACGGCTGGCTGAGGGTGCTCGCCAAGGTCGCCGACATCGGGGCGGAGCATTCGAGGGCGACGAGCGCGGCGTTCGTGTCGCTGAACCGGGTCCTGGCGAAGGAGCGGGGGTGAGCGCGGTCGCGACCGTGCCGGTCGCGGAGACGGCGGTGTACACGAGCGACGGGGCCCTGCTCGCGCTCACCGTCCTGGCGCCCCTGGGTCCCCCGTCGGGCGCCACCGTGATCCTGTCCCACGGCTGGGCGGCGTCCCGGCGGGTGTGGGGCACGGTGGCGGACCGGCTGATCCGGGAGGGCCACCGGGTCGTGCTGTACGACCAGCGCGGGCACGGTGCTTCGGTGCCGGGCCGCGAGCCGTTCGGCATCGCCCGGCTCGGCGAGGACCTGGGCGCCGTCGTCGACCGGGTGGAAGCCCCCGACGCGGTGGTCGTGGGCCACTCCGGCGGCGGCTTCGCGGCCCTGTCGTACGTCTCGTCGGGGGCGCGTGCGCTGAAGGGCCTGGTGCTGCTGGGCACGGCGGCGCACGACCAGGACACCCCGGACGGCGAGGTGCGGATGATGGGCAGCGCGCTGTTCTCCCGGGCGCTGTCCCGGCCGGCGCTGGGCCGCAGGCTGCTGGGGCATACGATGGGCAAGCGGGCCGATCCGCGGGCCATGGAGGTCAACCGGCAGATGTTCGTGGCCACTTCGCCCCGGGTGCGGGCGGACGCGTTCCGCTCCTCGCGCGGCATGGACCTGCGCGAGGCGCTCGGGAGCGTACGGGTGCCGGCGGTCGTGCTGGCGGGCGCGGCCGACCGGGTGATCGCCCCGGCGCTGGGCCGCGCGGTGGCGGACGCCCTGCCGGAGGCCCGGTTCGAGGAGCTGGGTTCCGTGGGGCACATGCTGCCCCTGGAGGCTCCGGAGGCGGTCGTGCGGGCGGTGCGGGAACTGCTGTGAGCGGGCCCGCACCGCGGGCGCCGGATCGTGGCCCCTCCCACGCCCCGGCGCCCGCGCGTCCGTTCCCCGTCCGGAAGCCGTCGGCCGTGATCCGCCGGACACGCCCCGAGGAGCGTCACGGCGCACTGGCTACCCTCCCGGTATGAAGATCATGTCGGGAAGTCTCGCCGCCGGGGCGGCCTTCGGGGCCGTCACCTCGCTCGTCAACGCACTCTCGTCGCCGTACACCGATATCGGGGCGCCGCTCAAGGGCACACCCGGGGGCAGGGTTGCCAAGGTGCTCAGTCTGCTGCTGGACGCGGGCTGGGCCTGGGCAGCGCTGGCGGTGGCGGCGGGCTGGCTGGCCGGGACACTGGTCCGGGGCGCGCTGGCCGGGGCCCTGGCACTGGTCGCCGCCACGGTGGCGTACTACGTGACGGACGTCGTCGTCGCGGACGCCGAGACCGCCATGGTCTTCTGGTCGGTGGCGGGGCTGTTGTTCGGACCGGTCCTCGGTGTGCTGGGAGCGACCGCCAGGCGGCCCGGAGCGGTCGGTCTGCTCGCGGCGTTGACGGTTCCGGTGGGCGCCGCCGTGCAGATGGTCGTGCTGCCGCCCCGGCCGCACCTCACCCTGACCCCGGCGATCGTTCTCGCCGAGGTCGTCGTCTGGACGGGCGCCGTGCTCGGCGTCGGCCTGGCCGTCCGCCGCTTCCTGGCCGAGCGGCGAACGACGCTCCCCGCGGCCGACGTTCACCGGCCGGACGGCGGGGTTCCGTCCGGTCAGCGGTAGGCGGCGAGGAAGGCGCGGACGCCTGCCGCGGCGCAGCGGTCGAGTTCGGCGTCGGTGTACCGGGGACCGCCGTGGAGCACGGCCTTGTTCACCGGGATCCCCAGCAGCAGGCCGGAGAAGTGGTCGGCCACCGGGTCGATCATGCCGTCGATGCGGTCGGTGGTGGCCAGGACGATCTCGGCGAACGGCTTCTCCTTGTCGGCGAAGCGCTTGTAGACGGTCTGCTTGGACATCGCGGCCCGCCTCGCGATGTCGTCCATGCTGGTGCCGGAGTAGCCCTTCTCCATGAAGGCCCCGGTCGCGGCCTCCATGATCGCCTGGTGCTTGCGTGCCGACCGGCCCTGTCCGTTCACTTCCACGCCGCCCCCATTCTTGAGTACTGGACAGTCCAGTTCTCAAGGAAGTACCGTACTGCTCAGTTCCGGGCAGTACCGCGCCGTTCGGTTCTCGCGCCGGAGTAGCCCGACCGGGAAAAGCCGGGGGGAAACCGCATACGGCCCGTACGGTCACCGCACACGAAACAGGGGAGAAACGACGACATGACCGCACCGGTGAAGGGCCCCGCCAGCTACTTCCCCTCGATCGAGAAGAAGTACGGCCGCCCGGTCGCGGAGTGGAAGGACCTCATCCGCTCCTCGCCCCTGACCAAGCACATGGAGCTCGTCGGCTGGCTCAAGACCGAGCACGGCCTGGGCCACGGCCACGCCAACGCCCTGGTCGCGCACACCCTGGCCGAGGACAGCGGCAAGTGAACAACCACTGCGCGCCGTGAGCGGGGGCCCTCGAGTCCCGCTCGCGTGGCGTCAGTCGCCCAGCACGACCGTCCGGGACGGGACCGTCGACGGCTGCACGCCCCGCGAGGCGCCGTTCGTGCGGTACTCCTGCGGACTGATCCCCCGTACCCGTTTGAAGGCCGAACTCAGCGCGAACGCGCTGCTGTAGCCGACCTTGTGGGCCACCACGGCCACCGTGGCGTCCGGTTCGCGCAGCAGGTCGGCAGCCAGGGCGAGCCGCCAGCCGGCCAGATACGTCATCGGCGGCTCCCCCACGACCTCGGCGAAGCGGCGGGCGAGGCCCGCCCGGGAGACGCCGACCTTGCGGGCCAGTGACTCCACCGTCCAGGCGCGGGCCGGGTTCTCGTGCAGGAGCCGCAGCGCGGGACCCACGACGGGGTCGGACTGGGCGCGGTACCAGGCGGGGGCCCCGGCGTCCGGCTCGGCGAGCCAGGTGCGCAGCACATTGACGAAGAGCAGGTCGAGCAGGCGGTCGAGGACCAGTTCCTGGCCCGGCGCGTCGCGGCCGATCTCCTCGGCCAGCAGGGGCACGAGCGGGGTGTCGTCGAGGGCGGCGGGGCGGACCAGGAGGGCGGGCAGGGCGTTGAGCAGACGGCGGCCGATCTCGCTGGGCGCCTGGTACGTGCCGCTGAGCATGACCGCCGAGCCCTGGCCGATCGGGTCGCCCCAGGTGCGGACCCCCAGGGCCATGGTGTCGGTGATGTCCTCGCCGTCGGTGGTGCTGCACCGCTGTTCGGGGCCGACGGTGACCTGGACGGGGGTGTCCGGGGCGTCGGCGATGGTGTACGGGTCGGGGCCGCGCAGCACGGCGACGTCGCCGGGGCCGATGCGGGCCGGGGCGCCGCTGTCGGGGACCACCCAGGCGGCGCCGTGGACCATGGTGACCAGGGAGATCGGGGCGCGGTCCTCGACGCGCAGCGACCAGGGCGGGTTGAAGACGGACTTGAGCAGGAAGGCGCCGCGCGCCTTGGGCCCCTCCAGGAGACCGGTGAGCACGTCCATGGGGTGATCCGTCCGTTCCGGGAGGATGGCGCCCGCCCTCCGTACGGGGGATGGCCGGAGGGCGGGCGCGGTTCGAGGGCCTGTCCTGTCGAGGCGGGGATCAGTGCCGGGACGAGGCCAGGGCGCGGCCGAGGCAGACGAGGGCCGCGGTGCAGGCGAGTGTACGGGCCGCGTTGGACCGTACCCAGGTGGAGGTGAACGACCTTCGCAGCTCGGCGAGTTCACCGGCGGTCCGGCCCGATGCGGCGAGGCGGCGGTTGAGGGGGACGTTGACCGCGGCCGTCAGCGCGAGTGCGGCGGTGTAGAGCCCGAGCGCCGCCCAGGTCCACCGGGCCGCGGTGCGACGTCCGATGCGCCGGAGCTGCCCGCCGGCGACGGCCGTGGCGAGGAAGGCGCCGATGAAGACGAGGCCGAACAGGCCGTTCTCGATGGCCTCGTTGATGTGGTTCATCGCGGTGAGGTACGTCCGGTCGTCGCCCCGGTCCAGCCCCGGCATCACGGAGACGTCGAAGGCGAAGTACAGACCGGCGCTGAGCCCCATGGCGATGGTGGCGGCGGTGAGCGCGGGCTGGGCTGCCGTGGGCATTGCGGGGTTCCTTCCGTCAGTTCCGGGGGCCGGGGGCGACGATCGCGGCGAGTCCGCGCTCGTAGCGGCGTCTGAGCACCGTACGGCCGAGGAGCCGTACCGGTGGCGGCATCGTCGCCGCGACCAGGGACACGGACCGCTGTTCCGCGCCGTCGAACATCCACGGCGGGAGGTAGGTGAGGACGCCCCGCGGCGCGGTGCGCACCAGGCGTTGTTCCAGTGCCAGGTAGTCCCGGGCGTCGAGGCGGGCGAAGAGCGGGAAGACGGCCTTCTCCTCCTCCGCGAGGTGTTCGTGCAGGACCTCGTCGAACCGGGCGGCCGCCGGTGTCACCGCCGCCGGGTCGGCGCCCGGCCGCAGGGCGGCACTCACCCCGTCCATCGCCGCGTCCAGCTCGGCGTGGTCCCCGTCCAGGGTCCGTGCGACGTCCTCGGCGCCGGGCAGCCGGCGCAGCAGTTCGGGCCAGAGCAGTTCGTCCTCGCTGCGGTGGTGCCAGTCGATGACGTCGCGCAGCCGGTGCCACCACTCGGCGACGGCGGGGGCCGGTCCGGTGGCGGCGAGCCGGGGCGCGGCGGCCGTCAGCCGTCGCGCGTCGCGGCGCATCGCCACATGCATGAGTGCGAAGCCGTGGAAGTGTCCGGGCAGGGTGCCCAGGTGCTCGCTGGACATGGTGCTGCTCATGGCCGCCTCCTGGCCGTGCACGTGGATGGGTGGGGGTGGGGTCCGATGCCGCGGCCGGAGCCTGTCGGGTGGCCGCCCGACAGGTTCCGGGACCGTGGCACTGGGGGGTCGGGCCGGGTCCTCAGACGTTCCAGACGCCGCTCGCGGCGGCGTCCCTCGCGAAGTCGGAGAAGTCCCGCGCCTTGCGGCCGAGGGCCTCCTCCACGCCGTGGACGACGCTGGCGTTGCGTCCGTCGAGGATCAGGCCGAACAGGTCGGCGAACTCGACCGGCAGCCCGTTTTCCCGCAGGACCGCCCGGTAGTCGTCGAGCTCGACCGGGATGTACGTGATCTCCCGGCCGGTGGCCTTCGACAGCTCGGCGGCCACGTCGTGGAAGCTGAGCAGCCGGGGGCCGGACAGTTCGTAGGTCCTGCCGATGTGCCGGTCGTCGGTGAGGGCCGCGGTGACGGCGTCGGCGATGTCGTCGGCGTCGACGAACGGCTCCACGGCGTCGGCGGTCGGCAGCGCGAGCTCGCCGGAGAGGACGGGCTCCAGGAAGAAGCTCTCGTTGAAGTTCTGGTTGAACCAGTTGGCCCGTACGACGGTCCAGTCGGCGCCGGACTCCTTGAGCTTGTTCTCGCTGACGACCGCGCCCTCCTCGCCGCGTCCGGAGAGCAGCACCAGACGGCGCGCGCCCTTCTTCACGGCGAGTTCGGAGAAGGCTCCGACGGCTTCGGCGGCCCCCGGGAAGGCGAGGTCGGGGTAGTAGGTGACGTAGACGGCCCCGACGCCGTCCAGTGCCGCCTCCCAGGTGCCGGGGTTCTCCCAGTCGAAGGGCGGTTCGCCGTTGCGCGAGCCCACACGCACCGGCAGTCCCCGGGCGGTGAGCCGCTCCGCGACCCGGCGTCCGGTCTTTCCGGTGCCGCCGATCACCAGGGTCGTCTTCGTCTCGGTCGTCTGTCCGTTCCGCGTGTTCGTCATGCCGTTCAGTCAACTCCAGTGCGATGAGACGGGCCATAGCCACAACGCTCAACTCCATACGCGGGCGTCCAGCTTCCGGGCCCTGCGGAGGAACGGAGTACCACGGCGCCCACCGTAGGCGGCGGGAGGCGCGGCGGCCATCGGGCCGGATGCGTTCTCGACCGTTCCCCCACCAGGACTGTGGGCGAAACCGCCGGACCGGGGGCCGGGCGGGGCGGGCTCCACCTGGTCCGGGTCGGTTGTGGAGCGAGACTTGAGCGTTCTTCCAGGGGCTCCGGTGAATCTCGGACCATCCACTGCCGGGCCCAAGGAGAAACGAGATGGCAGAAACCGACACAGCGCTCCGGCACGAACTCTCCGACTGGTGCGGTTCCGGAGGGGCGGAGGAATTTCCGTACGACGGCGTCATCGGCCGTCTGCGTGCCGTGGGAAAGCACTTCCTCGACGAGGAGCTCCTCTCGCTCCTCGCCGAGTGCCGCGCCCTGCTCTCCGAGACGGACGCCGACGGCGCCGAAGGCCTCCGGGACGCCCATGCCGGGCCCTTCCTCGACGTTCTCCTGGACAAGTTCGACGGCCGCTACGACTACCCCAGCTACACGGCGCTGGCGCTGCTGCGCCGGGGGGCGCCCGGGAACCGGGCGGGCTGGGAGGAGCTGCGCCGGCACCGCGACCGCACGGTGCTCCTGCTGCTCGCCGACCTGATCGGCTTCGAGCGCCTCGTCCTGGACGGCACGCCGCGCGATCCGCAGGGGATGCTCCCCGGCGCCCTGCTCCTGAACAAGCGGCTGCGGCTCGCGGTCCGGGTCATGGAACCGGCCGCACTGCGGGTGCTGGACGGGTCCGTCGATCCCGTCTCCGTCGCCGGGACGCCGGGCCGCACACCCGCCGGTGAGCTCGCGGACGCCGTGCTGCGCACCACCACCGCCGAGGAGCGGCTGCTGCTGCGCACCAGCGTCCAGCCGGTGTACGTCCTGCACGACGAGTACCTCTTCCTGCGGGTGCTCCAGTCGTTCGAGGCCACGTTCGCCTTCATGTCGGCGACGCTGGACGAGGCGGTGCGCACGCTGCGCGGCGAACAGCCGGGCGAGGCCGCCGCGTTGATCGCCGCGGTCGCCGACGTGCTGCGCGAGTCGCTGCCGCTGTTCTCGTTGCTCGCCACCATGCAGCCCGAGTCGTTCCGGCTGTTCCGGCAGTTCACGGAGGGTGCGAGCGCCATCCAGTCCGAGGGTTACAAGACCTTCGAGTCGTACTGCTCCACCCCGGCTCGAGCAAGGCTGGACTCGTCCGCGTTCCTCTCTGTTCCTGACGTACGCGGCGAGGTGCTGGCCGGCCGGGAGACCGTGCAGGGCACCTGGGAGGACGTGATCTCCAGTGGCTGGCTCACCGAGCCGGACGCCGCAGCCGTGCGGGCCGCGGCCCTGCAACTGGAGGCGGTGCACCAGCGATGGAAGCAGACCCACTACCGGCTGGCCGTGCGGATGATCGGCACCAGGACCGGCACCGGGGCCACGGAGGGCGTGCCCTACCTGGCGTCGGTGATCTCCCAGCGGCTGTTCCCGGCCATGGAACAGCAGCCGGCCGTCGGCTGACCACGATCCGCGAACCGGAGGACACCGAAGCTCATGGGCAAGAGAGCCACGACCGGACGACCGGGCGCCGCCCGCCGCGCACTGAACCCGGATGCCGCGGACCCGCAGCTCGTCTACGAGTACGACCGGGGCAGCAACTACGAGCAGGACACCCGGCTCACCACCGCACTGTCCGCCCTGCTTCCCGAGGACCAGCTCGTCCACCCCGACCAGCGGCTCTTCCAGTCCGTGCACCTGATCACGGAGTACGCGTGGGCCGCGATGCACTTCGAGATGGGCCGTGCGGTGGCGCTGCTGGACGACGACGATCCGCTGCTGGCCACCCAGGTGCTGGAGCGTGCCGCCTCGCTGGGCCGGATACCGGTGCAGGCGCTGAACACACTGGTGGAGTACCTGCCGCAGACCGGCCTGCTCACCATGCGTGACACCTTCCCGGAGAACACCACGGGCCTGGACTCCCCCGGGGCCCGCAATCTGCGCCGTGCGGCGCAGCCGCTGTGGCGGGCCTTCACCCGGGCGCTGGAGCGCGCGGGGCTCACCGTAGAAGAGCTGATCGCGGCGCAGGGCCGGCTCGTCCCGCCCGCCGGCCACGCGCGGGACGCGGTCGATCTCGCACTGGTGCGGCAGGGCCTGATGCGGCTGGACGGGGCGATCGGGGACTGGAAGCAGCTTCATCTGCGCATGGTGTGGGGCCAGTTGGGCGGGCATCCCGAGGCCGAGCCGCACACCGTGGGCGGCCGGACCTGCCCCGCCATGCCCACGAGCCTGCGCGGGGAGTCCACCGTCGGCCTCGTGCGGATGTCCGAGCGCACCCTCTTCCCGCAGCTGTGGGACTCCGTGGATGCCACCTACCGACGATTCGTCCCCGCCGTTCCCGCTGACGCGGCGTCCTGACCCCGAAGGAGACCTCCCATGACATCGGCGCTTTCCCCCGAGGACGTGACGAGCGAACTGGCGTCGCTGGTGCGTACCGCCTGGGCCGCCAACCTCGGCCACGACGAGTTCCACGACGACGAGAACTTCTTCCTGGTCGGCGGCCACTCGATGTGCGCGCTGCGGATCGTGCGCGCCCTCAAGCAGGAGCTGGGCGTGCCATTGACGGCACGTCAGTTCTTCACCAACCCGACCGTGGCCGAGCTGGCGCTCTTCCTCACCGGGATCGTCCCGGCCCGCGGCGACGGTACGAGGCGTGCGGAGGCCGGGGCGTGACCGCGGCCTCCTCCGCCCAGCTGGAGATCTGGCTCGCCGACCGCTGCGAACCCGATTCCGGCCGGTACAACATCCCGTTCTGCCTGGAGTTCCGCGGCGGGCTGGACGACCTGGCGCTGCGCGCGGCCCTGGCCGACGTGCTGGCGCGCCATCCCGCGCCGGCGGGGCGGTTCGAGACGGTGGACGGCACTCTCCGGCACACCGCCGAGCCCGCCGCGACGGTGCCGCTGCACATCGCGGTGCGTCCCGGCCGCTACGACCGCGACGCGGCGCTCGCCGACGCCTCCCTGGCCGCGGCGCGCCCGCTCGACCCGGGCACCGCGCCGCTGCTGCGGGCCGAGGCGCTGCGGTACGACGACGGGGCCCTGGTGACCGTGACGGTGCATCACATCGTGGCGGACGGCCGTTCCGTCGAGGTGCTCGCCGAGGACCTGGTCACCGCCTACCGGGCCCGCGGTTCGGGCCGCGACCCGCGGTTCGTGCCGGTGCCGGTGCCCGCCCCGCAGCCCGTGGCGGCGGCCCCCGACCCGTACTGGACGAGGCTCCTGGACGGCGAGCCCGCGCGGCTCGCCCCGCTGCCGGACCGGCTGCGCCCCGAGGACGGGCTGCGCGGCCGGGCGGGCTGGACCGAGCGGGAGCTGGACGGGCGGCGGCTCGCCGAGGTCCGCGCGCTCGCCGCCCGCGAGGGCACCAGCCCCGCGATGGTGCTGCTCGCCGCGTGGAGCCTGCTGCTGCACGCCTGGTCCGGGGAGGACGACGGGGTGCTCGGCATGCCGTTCGCCGGGCGGCACGAGCCGGACGCGGAGGACGCCGTCGGCCTGTTCACCCGGGTCCTGCCGGTCCGTACGGTGCACGAGGCGGCCCGCCCGTTCGCCGACCACGCGGTCGCTCTCGGCGAGCAGGTCCTGGAGTCCATGGAGGCGCACGCGGAGTCGGGCGACCTGCCGCCGGGCACGGCCCCCTCGTACGGGGCGGTCTTCCTGCACCAGCCGCAGTCCGCGTCGGCCTGGCAGGTGCCGGGCGCCGATGTGCGGCTGCTGCACCCGCAGAGCGCGGTGGCCAAGTACGATCTGGCGTTCGCGGCCGTCGAGGCCCCCGACCGGCTCGTGCTGCGCATCGACTACGACCAGGCCCTGTACGCGCCCGCCACGGCCGAACTGATGGCTCAGCAGCTCGACCGGCTGCTGGCCGCGGCGTCCCGGCCCGGTGTCACCTGCCGTGAGCTGCTGACCTCCCTCGCGCCCCCGTCCGGCACGGGCCGGGCGCGGCCCGGCGCACCGGTGACCGCGGCCACCGTGCCGCAGCTCGTGCTGGAGCAGGCGCGCCGCACCCCCGACGCCCCCGCCGTCGTGCACAACGGGACGCGGCTGAGCTACGGCGAACTGGTGCGGGACGCCGCGCGGGCGGCGCACTGGCTGCGCGTCCAGGGGGTGCGTACGGACGACGTCGTCGCGCTCCTGCTGCGCCCCGGCCCGGACACCGTCACCGCCATGCTGGCGGTGGGGCTGGCCGGGGCCGCGTACCTGCCGCTCGACCCCGCCTACCCCGACGCCCAGCTGGACCTGGTGGTCCGGGACGCCCGGCCCCGGCTCCTGATCGCCGAGCCGGGCGAGGAGCACCGGATCACCGGGCTGCCGGTGCACACCCCGCGGGCGGTCCGGGAGGCCGCCGCGCCGATGCCGGTGTCGGCGCCGACGACGTCGGCCGGACCGGACACGGCCTTCAACGTGCTCTACACCTCCGGTTCCACGGGCCGGCCCAAGGGGGTCGTGCTGCCCCACGGCGGTGTGCTGCGGATGATGCACCGCCCCGATTTCGTGCCGCTGGGCCCCGACGACGCGGTTTCGCACCTGTCGCCCCTCAACTTCGACGGGGCGACGTACGAGATCTGGGGCGCGCTGACCCACGGCGCGAAGCTGGTCGTGCTCGACAAGGAGCTCGTCCTCAGCCCCCGCGAGCTGCGCACCGCGCTGCGGGAGCACGGCGTGACGACGCTGCTGGTCACCACGCCGCTGCTGAACCGGCTGATCGAGGACACGCCCGATCTGCTCCAGTCGCTGCGCCGCGTCTACTTCGGCGGCGAGATCATCTCCGTGCCGCACGTCCGCAAGGCGCTGCGCTGGGCGCGCCCCGGCACCCTGCTGCACAGCTACGGGCCGACGGAGAACTCCTTCACCTCCTCCTGGTACCCCATCGAGGACGTGCCGCAGGAGGCGCGCACCGTGCCGATCGGCCGGGCGGTGCCGGGCACCCGGCTCCACGTGGTCCTGGAGGGCACCCTCGATCCGGCGCCCCTGTACGTGCCCGGCGAGCTGGTCCTCGGGGGCTCGGGCGTGGCCCGCGGCTATCTGGGCGACCCGCGCCGTACCGCCGAGCGATTCGTGCCCGACCCGTTCGGCGACGAGCCGGGGGCGCGGCTGTACCGCACCGGGGACCGGGTGCGGTGGGCCGCCGACGGGCAGCTGGAGTTCATCGGCCGCGCCGACAACCAGGTCAAGATCCGCAGTCAGCGGGTGGAGCTGGGCGAGGTCGAGGCGGCGCTGCGGGCGCATCCGTCGGTGCGGGGCGCGTTCGTCACCACCCGGATCAACGGGGCCGGTGAGAAGGAGATCGTCGGTTACGCGGTCCTGGACCGTCCGGCGGACCCGGAGACGGTGCGGGCCCATCTGCGTTCCGTGCTGCCGCAGTTCGCCGTTCCCTCGCACCTGCTGGCCCTCGACGAGCTGCCGCTGACCGCGAACGGCAAGATCGACCGCAAGCGGCTGCCCGCGCCGCCGGACGCCGTGACGGACACGGCGGCGGACGAGCCGACGGGCGTGCCGGTGCCGCAGGCCGTGGCGCCAGGTGCCGCCGCTTCCCGGGAGGAGCCGGCCGAGGGGGTGACCGCCGCGGTCCTGCGGGCCTGGCGCAAGGTGGTGCCGGGCCGGGGCTTCGGCCGGGACACCAACTTCTTCGACGCGGGCGGCCATTCGCTGCTGCTGGTCAAGCTCCAGGACGCGTTGCGCGAGACCACCGGCACCGGTCCGTCCGTCGCCGACCTGATGCGGTACACGACCGTGCGTTCCCAGGCCCGGCTGATCGGTGGTGCGGCCGCCGACGAGGAGCCGGTGGAGCCGGTGCGGGCGCCCCGTGCGACGGTCCGCGAGGACGACGACGCGATCGCCGTGATCGGGATGGGCGCACGGTTCGCGGGCGCCCCCGACCTGGACACTTTCTGGGACAACCTCGTCGAGGGCCGCGACTGCTTCACCGAGGGCCCGGGGCCGCTGATCACCGAACGGGGCGACGGCACCCGCCGGGTGGCCCGCTGGGGCATGCTCGCCGACGGCACGGGCTACGACGCCGGTCTGCTCGGCCTCACCGCCGACGACGTCGAGTCGGGCGACCCCCAGCACGGTGTGCTGCACGAGGTGTTGTGGGCGGCCGTCGAGGACGCGTCGCTGCGGCTGTCCGACATCGCGCACCGCACCAGCCTGTACGCGGGCTGCCCCCGCCTGGTGCACACCGACGGCGAGGCCCGCGTGGACGACGTGGTCAGTGTCGACCCGACGTTCGTGGCGTCGCGCTTCGCGTACCTGCACGACCTGTGGGGCGAGGCGCTGCTGCTCGACACCGCCTGCTCCACCGGCCTGTACGCGGTGCACCTGGCCTGCCGGGCGCTGCTGCGCCACGAGAGCGACTACGCGCTGGCCGGTTCGGTCTCGCTGGACGGCGAGTCCGACGGTTCGTACGTCCACCGGCCCGGTCTGCTGTACGCCGACGACGGGATGTGCCGTCCCTTCGACCGGCGGGCCTCGGGCACCGTCGGCGGGTTCGGCGCGGGGGCGCTGCTGCTGCGCCGCCTCCGTGACGCCGAGCGGGACGGCGACCCGGTGCACGCCGTGATCCGGGGCAGCGCCGTCAACAACGACGGGCGGGAGCGCGTCGGTTACTCGGCCCCCGGGATCGAGGGCCAGGCCCGGGTGATCCGCCGGGCCGTCGCCGCCGCCGGGGTCACCGGGGCCGACATCGGTTACGTGGAGGCGCACGGGACCGGCACCCGGCTCGGCGACGCGATCGAGGCGACCGCGCTCGGCGCGGCGCTGGGCACGACGGGCCCGCAGGTGGCCGTCGGCTCCGTGAAGGCGTCCATCGGGCACTGCAACACGGCCGCGGGGATCGCCGGGCTCATCAAGACGGTGCTCGCGGTGCGGCACGGGGTGCTGCCCGCGACGCCGAACGTGAGCGAACCGATCGACGAACTCACCGCCCAGGGCGGGCGGTTCACCCTGCTGACGGAGGGCCGGGCGTGGGATACCCCGGTCGGCCGGCCGCGCACGGCGGGAGTGAGCTCGTTCGGGGTCGGCGGCACGAACGCCCATGTGGTCGTGCAGGAACACGTACGGGAGAGGATATGAGCTCCGCGATGGAGACGACGTTTCTGGCAGGGCCCGGCGCACCGCGCGTCCTGGCCGTGTCCGCCCGGGACGAGCGGGCCGCGGCGGACGCGGCCGTGCGGCTGGCGGACCGGCTGGCGGGGGACCCCTCCCTGGACCCGGACGACGTGGCGCTCACCCTCGTGCACGGCCGGGAGCGGTTCGCCGTCCGGCACGCGGTGACCGGCACGACCGGCGCCGAACTGGCCGACGCCCTGCGGGAGGCGGCGGAGCGCCCGCACCGGGAGGCCCCGGTGCCCGTGCTGGTGCTCGACCTCGGTGACGGGTCGGCGCTGCCCGGTACCCCCGCGCTGCCGCAGGTCGCCGAGGCGTCGGCCGCCGCCGGGGAATCGGACCCGGCGGCCGGTGCGGCCGTGCGCACGGCGGCGGAGCTGTACGGCACGGCGTCCTGGCTGACCGCCCACGGGGTGCGCCCGGACGCGGTCGTCGGACGGGGCCCGGCCGCCGCCGCGGCTGCCGCCGTGCGCGGCGCCCTGTCCCTGCCGGACGCCCTGCGGGCGGCGGCGACGGGCGCGGACGTCCCGTCGGCGGCGGTTGCGGCGGACCCGGAGGCGGAGGTGCTGGTGGTCCGGGTGGGCGACGGTGCCGGGGTGCTGGGTCTCGACCCGCTCGACCCCGCCTCGTACGCCCGGCTCTTCGCCGCGCTGTGGGAGCGCGGTTTCGACGTGGACTGCACGCTCGGCCGGGGCGGTCGGCGGGTGCGGCTGCCCGGGTACCCCTTCCGGCGCTCGGGTTCCGTCACCGCCGTGACGCCCGCGCCCGGACTGCGCCCGCTCACCCCGTACGAGCAGCGCTGGCTCTTCCACGACCTGGTGCGTTCGGGGAGCGCGGCCGAGCACGCGCTGTGCGCCACGGCCGTCCTGCCCGGCCCCGTGCCCGGTTCCTCGACCGCCGACGCCGCGCTGGCCGCGCTCCTGGACCGTCGCCCGAACCTGCGCACCGTCTTCACCCGGGACGGCGGCCGATGGTTCGCCCGCGACTCCCAACGGCCGGTCGCGGCACACGTCCTCGACCCGGCACCGGGCACCGGACCGGAGGCGCTGGTGCGGGCCGCCGCCGTGGAGGAGACGTTCGCCGCGGCGGACGTCCCGCTGGTCCGCTGCGTCCTCGCCCCGGCGGGCGGGAACTGGGCGGTGGCGCTCTCCGTGTACGCCCCGGTCGCGGGCGACTCGTCCGCGGACGAACTGCTCGCCGAATGGGCCGCGCTCGCCGGGACACCGCTCCGGCCGGCCACCACCGGTGCCGTCGCCGCAGCCGCGGCCACGCCCGCCTGATACTCGCGCACCCCCACCCGCAACCCCATCCGCACACCCGAAAGGACCCCGCCATGACCGTCGTTCAGGACCTCACCGCCGCGGCGCCCACCCCAGCCGACTGGGCCGGTGCCGCCCCCGCCCCGATGGGTGTGGACCAGGCGTTCAACGGCTATGTGGCCGGTACCGTCATCAACGCGCTCGACCGGCTCGGCGTGTGGGACCGGCTGGCCGCCGATCCGCTGCTCGACCTGCGCGTCCTCGCCGCCGAGACCGGTCCCGCCGTCCGCGAGCGGGTTCTGCGCGAGGTCGTCCGGGCCGCCGCCACCTGCGGCTGGGTCCGGCTCCAGGACGACGGCGACACCGCGCTGCTGACCACCGCGGGCCAGGAGATCATCCGCATGCGCGGGTACTTCACCTGGGGCGTGGGCGGCTACAACGAGGTGTTCGCGCAGGCCCACCGCATCGTCTCCGGCGAGGCCGCGTTCGGCACGGACGTGCTGCGCGACGAGGCCATGGTGGCGCTCGGCTCCGGCCAGAACGACCGCTCCTTCATGGCCGGGACGCTCGACTCGGTCCTGGCCGACGTGGACTTCTCCGTCCTCGCCGACCTGGGCAGCGGCATCTCGGCCCGGGTCTCCCGGGTGGTCGGCGAGCGTCCCGGCACCCGGGGGCTCGGTCTGGACATCAGCGGTCCGGCCACCGAGCTCGGCCACCGCACGATCGCCGAGGCGGGCCTGGCCGACCGGGTCCGGGCGATCCGGACGGACGTGCTCGACGTGTGCCACCGGGCCGCGCACCGCGAGACCCTCGCCGAGGTCGACACGGTGATGAGCTTCTTCCTGCTGCACGACCTGCTGGCGGACCCCGAGACCCGCCCGCACACCTTCACCCGGCTGCGCGAGGCGTTCCCGGCGGCCCGGACCTTCGTCCTGGCGGACACGATGCTGCGCCCCGGCTCGGCGGACTCCCAGACGCTGCCCGTCTTCTCGCTCGGCTACGAACTGGCCCACGCGCTCATGGGTGTTCCGCTGCACACCAAGGAGACGTACGAGGAGCTGTTCGCCGGTGCCGGTCTGGTCCCGCGCCGCGTCGTGCCCTTCGGCACCCCGCACTCCTGGCTGTACGTGCTGGAGGCCCGGTGATGGCCAACCCCCTGGCGGTGCTGCGGGAGTTCTCCCCGCGCACCCGTGTCGTGCTCGCCGTCAACGCGGTCAACTCCTTCGGTGGCGGCCTGGTGCTGCCGTTCCTGTGGATCTACCTCAGCGACGTGCGCGGGCTGCCCTCCTGGGTGCCCGCCGTGACGCTGGCCGTGCAGGCGGCCACGGCCGTGGTCGGCGGGCTGCTGTGGGGCTCGCTGCTGGACCGCTTCCCGCCGCGCACCACGGTGCCCGTGGTGATGGCGGTCGCCGGTGTCGGCACGGCGCTGTACGCGCAGGCGACCGGTGTGTACACCGCGCTGGCCGCGGCGCTGGTGTACGGCTTCGGGATCAGCGGCGTGGGCACGGTCCTCCGCTTCCTGTACGCGGGGGCCTCCTCCGCCCGGGAGCGGGGGCTCGCCTACTCCGCCGACTACGCGGTGTTCAACGCGATGACCGGGCTCGGCGTGCTGGTCGGTGGTCTGGTGGCGTCCCTGGACGCGGGGTCGCGCGCGGTCCGGTTCGCCCTGCTGTACCTGGCGGACGGGGCGACGTTCCTGCTGGCCGGCGCGGTGCTGTTCTGGCTGCTCCCCAGGGTGGTCCAGGCCGGCGGCGAAGCCGGGGAGGACTCCGGGGAGAAGCGCCGGGCGAGCTATCGGGATGTACTGACGCAACGTCACATCGGTGTGTTGTTAGCAGCTCTGACGGTCTGTTCGCTGGTCTCTTACGGGCAGTTCCGCTCGGGCCTGCCGGGCTATCTGACGCAGGGCGGGGCGTTGGGGCCCGAGGGCATCTCCGGTGCCTTCGCGGTCAACATCCTGGTCGCGGTGGGCGCTCAGGTGCTGCTGGCCGAGCGCATCCAGCGCATCCGCCGCAGCACGGTGCTGGCCGTCTCGGGCGCGGTGTGGGCCGCCGCCTGGGCGCTGGTCCTCGCCGCGGGCCTGCAACGGGGCGGCAGTGCGCTGGGGCTCGCCCTGGCCGGAGTGGTGCTGCTCTCGGTGGGCGAGGCACTGGTCTTCCCGGTGGTGACGTCGCTGCTGAACGACCTGGCGACCGAGCACGTACGGGGCCGGGTCAACGCCCTGCTCTCGGTGGCCGTCTCGACCGGTTCGGTGGCCGGGCCCGCGCTCGCCGGTGCCCTGCTGCCGTGGGCGGACGGCCTGGGTCTGATGGTGACGCTGCTCGCCGGCTGCCTGGCGGTCGTCGCCGTGGCGGTACGGCTGCGCGCCTCGCTGGGCCTCGGGGCGGACCTGCCGAAGCCGGAGGAGACCGGAGCACCGGAGGACACCGGGTCCCTGGAGGACGCCGGGGCCGCGGGCCCGTCGGAGAAGGCCGCCGCCGAACCGGTCACGGCCGCCGCGTAGCGCACCGATCGGGCCGGGGCCCCGGCCCGCCCGCCCGTCCCGCTCCTCTTCCTCCTCTCTTCCCTCCTCCCCTACGACGTACCGAGGTGCTGTACATCATGGACAACTGGCCGCTCGCCCGCATCGGCGTGCGCACACCGCGCATCGAGCTGCGCTGGCCCACGCCCGAGGATCTCGACGCGCTCGCGACCCGGGCCACCGAGGGCGTCCACGCCCCCGGCTTCATGCCGTTCTTCTCCCAGTGGACGGACGGCACCCCCGAGGAGGTCGCCCGCCGCGTCCTCCAGCGCCACTGGCACGCCATGGCCACCTGGACCCCCGAGGACTGGACGCTTTACCTGGTCGTCGTGGCCGACGGCGAGGTGATCGGTTCGCAGAGCCTGGGCGCGCGGGACTTCGGCGTCACCCGGGAGGTGCTGCTGACCTCGTGGCTGGCGCTGAGCCGGCAGGGCGAGGGGCTCGGCGGGCACGCCCGTGCGGCCGCCCTGGAGCTGGCCTTCACCGGGCTGGGGGCCGAGCAGGCGTTCTCCGTCGTCCGCCGCGGCAACGACGCCTCGCAGGGCGTGTGCGCCAAGTTCGGCTTCGAGCGCGACGGCAGCCAGATCAACGCGGTCCGCGGCGAGCAGGTGGTCAGCGACCGGTTCCGGCTCTCCCGGGAGCGCTGGGCGGCCCACCGCGTCATCGGGGCCGAGGTGACCGGGACAGCCGCCGCGCTGCCCCTGTTCGGTGCGACGGCCCCGGCCGCCGCCGGGAACGCGACCGCCGTCCCCGGTGTTCCGGTGGCGAGTGTGCTCTCCGGAGTGCGTTACGCCGAGGAGTCCGACCAGCACGCCGCCTGACCGGCCCACCACCTGCCCGGCTCGCCCACTGCCCGATCCGCACCCTGCCCGATCCGTCTGCCGCCCGATCCACTCGCCCAGCACCCTGCCCGGAGGACTGATCCATGTCTGAGCGTCCCGTCATCGCCGTCGTCCTGGACCGGGGGTCCGCCTCCCTCATCGAAATCGTCGACGGCCTGTCCCCGCTGGGCGAGCCGCTGCTGGCCCTGTGGCCCGGCGAACACACCGAAGAACTGGCCCCGCTGGCCGAGGAACTGGCCACCGTCGTGCAGCTGGACGCCACGGACCACGACGTGTCGGCGCGACGGCTCGCCGCGTACTCCCCCGACGCGATCCTGACCTTCAGCGAGTCCCGGCTGTCGGTCACCGCCGAGATCGCCGAACGGCTCGGGCTGCCCTACCACTCACCGGCCACGGTGGAGCTGCTGCGGGACAAGTACGCGCAGCGCCGCCGGCTGCGGGAACGGGACGCCGACTCGGTGCGCTCGTTCGCGGTGCGCCGGGCGGGCGACTGGGCCGGGGCGCTCGCGGCCGTCGGGCTGCCGGCCGTGCTCAAGCCGCTGTGCGGCGAGGGCAGCCGCAGCACCCATCTGATCGAGGACGCGGAGCAGGGTGCCGCCCTGGTGGAGCGGCTCCTGTCCGGTTCGGGCGGGGAGAACTCCCTGGTGCTGGAGGAGTACCTGCGCGGGCGGGACTGCGGCCCGTACGGCGACCACATCTCCGTGGAGTCGGCGGTGACCGGCGGCCGGGTCTCGCACTGGGCGGTGACCGGGAAGTTCCCGCTGGAGCCGCCGTTCCGGGAGGTCGGCCATCTGCGCCCGGCGCCACTGGCGGAGGCGGAGCGCACGGCGGCCCTAAACGTGGTGACCGCCGCCCTGCACGCGCTGGACATCACCACCGGCATCACCCACACCGAGCTGAAGCTGACCGCCGACGGCCCGAGGATCATCGAGGTGAACGGTCGGCTCGGCGGTTTCCAGTCCCAACTGGCGCGGCTGTCGGGCGACTTCGACGCGGTCACCCTGGCCGGGCGGGTGGCGCTCGGCGAGGACGTGTCGGACGTGCGGGCCGGTGACCGACGGGTGGTGTTCGCACGCGCGGTGCCCGCACCGCCCGGCGGCGGCACCTACATCGGTGTGCGGGGGCTGCGCGAGGCGCTCGTCGTGGAGGGGGTCGAGAACGTCGTCATCCCCCACTCGCCCGGCTCCCGGCTGGCCGCCGGTGTGCACACCGGGGAACTCGCCTGGGTGGAGGGTTCGGTGACGGACCACGAGACCATGCGACGGGTGGTCGAGCGGGCGCTGTCGGTGCTGTCGTTCACGGTGGCGGACCCGGACGGGACCCACCGCGTCGTGACCGGATACACCGGGGCGAACCCCAACGGTCCCACAACCCCTGCGGCCCCTACGGCTCCCACGGCCGCCACGGCTCACCCGGCCCCTACGGCTCCCGTGGCCGCCACGGTCCCGGCCGGACGGCGGCACGAGGTGACGTCCCGGCCCGCGCCCGTGGGGTGAGGGACCCCGAGCCGTCCGGACACGGGCGCCGGCTCCCTTCCGTCACCGTCACCGTCACCGTCACCGTCACCGTCACCGTCACCGTCACCGTCACCGTCACCGTCACCGAAGTGAACACCCCCGTGGCGCGGGGTGTTCCAGGCCGCCGGGACGGGCTCCACCGTCGCTCTAGCCGGGTCGGCCACGCTGGTCCCCCTCCACAGGACCGTAGTAGCCGGAAGGGGAGTGCCCTCCGTGGCAACCGCTGAGATCCGTACCGACGTACCGCAGTTCCTGCCGGTGGCCGGCCACCACGCCCCCGCCCCCTTCTACCTCACCGCGGACATGTTCGGCGGAGTGCCGATCCAGCTCGCGGGCGGGCCGATCGACCACCTGGTGGGCCGACCCGTCGCCGACCCGCACCGGCACGAGGTCGCCGAGATCTACTTCCTCGTCTCGCCCAACCCGGGCGGGGCCCGCATCGAGGTGACCGTCGACGGCGAGACGCAGCAGTTGTCGTCCCCGGCCCTGCTGCACGTCCCGGCCGGCGCGGAGCACCGCTTCCTCACCCTGGAGGCGGAGCCCGGCAGTTACTGCTTCGGCATCCTGCTGGGAGACTCCGCATGACGATCGCCGCTCCGCGTACGGGTCCGGCCCGGCTGCACCTGAGCGAGAACGCCCACGGTGCCAGCCCGCTGGCGCTGCTGGCCGCGCGGGAGGCCCTCGACCCGGCGGCCGTCTACCCCGACCCGGCCCGTTCCGTGCCCGCGAGGGCCATCGCCGAGCGGCTCGGCGTCGGGGAGCACCAGGTCGCCGTCGCCAACGGCAGCGACGAGTTGGTGCTGCTGTCCGCGCTCGTGCTCGGCGACCACGACCGCCCCGGCATCACCACGGCCGGCACCTTCCCCGGCTACCGCGTCTGCCTGACCGCCGTGGGGCGCGACTGCGAGGAGATCCCGCTGGACGGCGTCCACGTGGACGTGGACGCCGTCGCCGCCGCGATGGAGTGGGCGGGCATCGTCTACATCTGTCACCCGCACAACCCGTCCGGGGCCGTCCTGGACCGCGACCGCATGGATCTGCTGGTCGAGCGGGCGGCCGTCACCGGCACTCCTCTGGTGGTCGACGAGGCGTACCTGGAGTTCGCCCCGGCCGGCACCCCGCAGCTGCGCGACTACCTGGGCAGCGGTGCCCCGCTGCTGTCGCTGCGGACGTTCTCCAAGGCGTACGGGCTGGCCGCGCTGCGGATCGGCTACGCCGTGGGCAGCGCGGAACTCGTCGCCCGGCTGCACAAGGTGCAGGGCACCATGCCGTTCAGTACCAACGCCGTCGCCCAGGCCGCCGCCGTCGCCGCGCTCGCGGACCGCGACCACCTGGACGAGGTGCGTCGCCAGAACGCGCTGCAACGTGCCTGGTTCCGCAGCGAGTTGGCGAACCGAGGGCGGCAGTCACTGTCCTCTGCGACGAACTTCGTGGCCGTTCCCGTCTCCGATTCGGCAGCCGCCGAGCGGTTGTTGGCGCAGGATCATGACATCCTCGTCCGCGATGCCGGACGTTTCGGTTTCGCCGGACATCTGCGGGTGTCCCTCGGCCCCGCCAAGGACCTGGTGCGGCTGATGGACGCCCTCGATCTGATCGACCCCGTCCGCTGACGGGCCGTACACCCCCCTTCAGGAGAACTTGTGACCCACGCAGTCATCGTCAACGACCGGCAGCAGTACGCCCTGTGGCCGAACGGCACCGGTCTGCCCGAAGGCTGGCAGGCCACCGGCTGGACCGGCGGCGAGCAGGCCTGTCTGGACCGGATCGCCGAGCTGTGGAAGGACGGCCGGCCCGCCCCGGTGCGCCGGGCCGTCGCCGAGGACGCCGCCCGGCCCGCCGTGCAGCTGCTGGTCGCCCCGCGGCTGTGGCTGCGCGAGGTGCTGCCCGAGGAGGCCGGACAGATCACCGAGGGCGGCACCGCCGGGCTCGAATGGCTGGGCGGCGCGCCCAGTGCGGAGACCCGGATCGCGGCGAAGATGCTCACCCGTGCCGCCGATGCCGGGGTGCACGTGCCCGGCTGGGGCATGTACCTGCTGCTGCGCGCGCAGGACGCCCGGGTGGTCGGCGCGATGGGCTTCCACGGCCCGCCGTCCGACGGCTCCGCGGAGATCGGCTTCGATCTCAACGAGGAGGCCAGGGGCCTGGGTTACGCCACCGAGGCACTGGGCGAACTCGCCGCCTGGTCGTTGCGGCAGGACGGGGTCGACACGGTCGTCGCCACGACCACCGAGGACAACGTCGCGTCGCAGCGCGTCATGGAACGCGCGGGCTTCGAGCTGCTGCCCGAGCGCGATCCGGAAGGTCTGTTCGTCTACCGGCTCACCCGCTGACCGGCTGTCCGCCGGTCCGCCAGAGGAATTCCGAGGAACAAGGTGTCCCGTTCACTCCGTGCCGAGGCGGCCCCCGCGGACATTGCCGCCGAATCTCTCCCGCAGCCCTACGCGTACCGCCGCCACGAGGCGGTGGAACCGGACTGGCGTCGCTTTCCCGGGTGGCGTGATGTCACCGAGCGGGAGTGGTGCGACCCCCAGTGGCAGCGCGCGCACTGCGTCAAGGGGGTCCGGGAGCTGCGCGCGGTGGCGGGCCCCGGCCTCGACGACGCGTTCTACGACGACGTCGAGGCCGACCAGCGCACCCACGCGACGATGCCGGTCCTGCTGCCGCCGCACGTCCTGAACACGATCGCGCCACACACCGGGGTGGAGACGGCCGCCTGGTACGAGGACCCGGTGCGCCGCTACATGCTGCCGGTCGCATCCGACCGGCACCCGTTGTGGCCGAGCCACCCGCTCGCCTCCCGCGACTCGCTGCACGAGGCGGAGATGTGGGCGGTGGAGGGGCTGACCCACCGGTATCCGACCAAGGTGCTCGCCGAGTTGGTGAGCACCTGCCCGCAGTACTGCGGGCACTGCACCCGGATGGACCTCGTCGGGACGTCCACGCCGCAGGTCACCAAGTACCGTTTCGTGCTGCGCCCCGCCGACCGGCTGGACCGCATGATCGAGTACCTGCGGGCCACCCCGACGGTGCGCGACGTCGTCGTCTCGGGCGGCGACGTGGCCAATGTGCCCTGGCCCCGGCTCGCCTCGTTCGTCGGCCGGCTCCTGGAGATCGACTCGGTACGGGACATCCGGCTCGCCAGCAAGGGCCTGGTCGGGCTGCCGCAGCACTGGCTCGCCCCGCCGGTGCTCGACGGGGTCGCGAAGCTGTCCGCGACCGCCCGTGCCCGGGGGGTGTCACTGGCGCTGCACACCCACGCCAACGCCGCCCAGCAGGTCACCCCGCTGGTCGCCCGTGCGTCCCGGGCCCTGCTCGACGCGGGCCTGCGCGACATCCGCAACCAGGGGGTGCTGCTCGACGGGGTCAACGCCACGACCGGTTCGCTGCTCGATCTGTGCTTCGCCCTGCTGGACACCGCCGGGGTCATGCCCTACTACTTCTACCTCTGCGACATGATCCCCGGTGCCGAGCACTGGCGGCTGCCGCTCGCCCGCGCCCAGGAGCTCCAGCGTTCGCTCATGGGGTACCTGCCCGGGTTCGCGACCCCGCGACTGGTCTGCGACGTGCCGTACGTCGGCAAGCGCTGGGTGGACCAGGCGGACGGCTACGACCGGGAGCGCGGCATATCGTCCTGGACGAAGAACTACCGCACGACCGTCGACCACGACGACCCGGCGGCGCTCGACCGGGTGCACCACTACTACGACCCGGTGCACACCCTGCCCCAGCAGGGGCGGGCGTGGTGGACGAGCGCGCAGGCCCTGATCGGCGGGGCGTCGTGAGCACCGCGCCGGTGGACACGTCCCGGGCACTGGGGCTGCACCGGGTGCGCGAGCCGCTGGGGGTGCTGCCGCAGGCCGCCGTCCGGCTCGACACCGATCCGCGCCCGGCCCCCGACGAGGTGCGCATCGACGTCACCTGTCTGAACCTGGACGCGGCGTCCTTCCGGCAGTTGCGCGAGGCGCACGGCGGGGACGGGGACGCGGTGCGGGCGGCGGTGTGCGCGCTCGTGCGCGACCGGGGCAAGATGCACAACCCGGTGACCGGTTCGGGCGGCATGCTGATCGGCACCGTCGCCGAGGTGGGGCCCGCCTCCCCGCTGGGCCTGCGGCCCGGCGACCGGGTGGCGACCCTGGTGTCGCTGACCCTGACCCCGTTGGAGATCACGGACGGTCTGCGCGACTGGGACGGCCGGAGCGAACGGGTCCCGGCGCGCGGCCACGCCATCCTGTTCGGCCGCTCCGTCGCCGCGATACTGCCGGACGACCTGCCGGACGAACTGGCCCTGTCCGTCCTGGACGTGTGCGGCGCCCCGGCACTGACGGGGCGGCTGGTCTCCTCGTACGCACGGGGCGGCGCCGCTCCCTCGGTGCTGGTGCTCGGGGCCAGCGGCAAGTCGGGTTCCCTGTCGCTCGCCGCCGCCCGCCGCGCCGGGGCCGGCCGGATCGTCGGGGTGGTGCCGGACGCCGCCGAGGAGGCGGCCCTGACCGCGGCCGGTCTCGCGGACGAGGTGGTGCGGGCGGACGCGAGGGACGCCGTCGCCCTGCACGCGCTGCTCGACGGCCGCGGCGGCCCGGCCGATGTGACGGTGGTGTGCACGGACGTGGCGGGGTGCGAGCACGCGGCGATCCTGGCCACCCGCGACGGCGGCACGGTGGCGTTCTTCTCGATGGCGACGTCGTTCAGCACGGCCGCGCTCGGCGCCGAGGGGCTGGGCCGCGACGTCACGATGCTGATCGGCAACGGGTACCAGCCCGGCCACAGCGCCCTGGCCCTCGACCTGGTGCGCGGGGAGCCGGGGGTGCGCGCCCTGTTCGACCGCGTACCGGGAACGACGGGCCGCACGGCCACGAACCGTACGACTGCGGCCGACACCGCCACGAGCCGTACGCCCACGGCCGATGCCGTCACGGGCGACGCCGTCTCGGGCGTCGGCGCCGCCGGGAAGGGAGTGGTCCGATGACCGCCCCCGCACCGCCCGCCCACGGCAAGCTCCACCTCGACCCGGGCGTCGTCGCACGGGCCCGCGCCCTGGCCGCCCGTGCCGGCCGTCCCGTCGTCGACCTCGCCCGTTCCCACACCACCGTGTCCGTCGAGCGGGCCACGCTGCGGCTGGCCGGGCTCGACGGCGCCGACGCCGAGGGCATCCCCTGGGTGAACCGCCTCGTCGACACCGTGGCCGACTCCGTCGGTCTGGAGCACGGCGTCTGCCTGCCGGTCTGGGACGCGCTGCGCACCGGGCCGTACCGCGACCTCACCGAACTGGCGGCGCACGCCGCGGCCCGCACCGTGCCGTTCCGTGTCCCCGAGGGCGCTGACGCCGGGGCCGCCGCCGCGGCGGCCCACCGCGCGGTCGCCCGCGGGCTGGCCGCCATCGACGCCCGGCGCGCCGAACGGGACCGTATGGTTGGCGAGTTGGGTAATCCGCCCGCGCCCTGGATCTACCTGATCGTGGCGACCGGCGACATCTACGAGGACATCCGGCAGGCCCGCGCGGCGGCGCGCGGCGGCGCGGACGTGATCGCGGTGATCCGCTCCACGGGCCAGTCGCTGCTGGACTACGTACCGCAGGGCGCGACCCGGGAGGGTTACGCCGGCACCTACGCCACCCGGGAGAACTTCCGGCTGATGCGGGCCGCGCTCGACGAGGTGTCCGCCGAACTCGGCCGCTACGTACGGCTCACCAACTACGCGTCCGGGCTGTGCATGCCGGAGATCGCGGCGCTGGCCGGGCTCGAACGCCTCGACATGATGCTCAACGACTCGATGTACGGAATCCTCTTCCGCGACATCAACCCGGTGCGCACCTTCGTCGACCAGCGCTTCTCCCGGCAGTTGCACGCCCGCGCGGGCATCCTCATCAACACCGGCGAGGACAACTACCTGACGACCGCCGACGCGGTGGACGCCGCCCACACGGTGACGGCCAGTCAGCTGCTGAACGAGTACTTCGCGAAGGAGGCGGGCCTGCCGGACGGACAGCTCGGGCTCGGGCACGCCTTCGAGATCGACCCGGACCGGCCGGATTCGTTCCGGCTGGAGCTGGCGCACGCGATGCTGGCCCGTGAGCTGTTCCCCGACGCGCCGCTGAAGTGGATGCCGCCGACCCGGCACATGACCGGTGACGTCTTCCGCGGCTACCTCCTCAACGGCTTCTTCAACCTGGCGGGGGCGCTGACCGGGCAGAACATCCTGCTGGTCGGGATGATGACCGAGGCCGTCGTCACCCCGTTCCTGTCCGACCGCGACCTGGCACTGCAGAACGTCCGTTACGTCCTGGGCTCGGCGGGTTCGCTGGCCGAGGACTTCCATCCCGCCCCCGGCGGTTTCATCGCCCGGCGTGCCCACCAGGTGCTCGACGAGGCGGTCGGCCTGCTGGAGCAGCTCTGCGACCGGGGGCTGCTGGACGCCATCGGGCGCGGCACGTTCGGCGGGATGCGGCGCCCGGCGGACGGCGGGCGGGGCGCGGACGGCGTCGTGCCCCGCGCACCCGGCTACCGCAATCCGGCCACCGACCTCCTGGAAGGAACCGAGGCCCGATGAACACCGACCCGTGGACCACCGCGCCCCGGCCCGAGGGCGGGGCAGGCCCGCACAGAGCCCCGCACAGAGCCCCGCACGAGGACCTGTACGACGGCCCGCGCGAAGACCCGTACAAAGGCCCCCACGACAGCCCGCACGACGGCCCGAAGGGCGGCGACACCGTCCGCCCCTACGGCGACACCACCGACGACGGCATGGTGCAGCTGTCCTTCACCCTGCCCCTGCCGCACGGCCCGCGCGCCGAGGGCGCCGCGCTCCAACTGGCCCGCCGCATGGGCATGGAGCGTCCCCTGGTCGTGCACAGCAAGGCGGTCGGCGGCACCGACTTCAGCTTCTTCGTGGTGTACGGGGCCGTGACGCACGCCGTGGATCTCGACCAGGTCGTGGTGGCCGAGCGCGACTATCCGCTGCTGTCCGCCAAGGAGGCCGACGCGGCGGTACGGGACCGGCTCGGCCGCAGGCTCGTGGTGCTGGGCGCCTGCATCGGCACGGACGCGCACACCGTGGGGATCGACGCGATCCTCAACATCAAGGGCTTCGCAGGCGAGAAGGGCCTGGAGTACTACAAGCAGATGCGGGTCCTGAACCTGGGCGCGCAGGTCCCGGTCGGGGAGCTGGTGCGCCGGGCCCGGTCCGAGGGCGCCGACGCCGTCCTGGTCTCGCAGGCCGTCACCCAGCGGGACGCCCACCTCACCAACGTGCGGGAGCTGAGCGCGGAACTGCGGGCCGCGTTCGCCGAGCACGAACGCCCCCTGCTCGTGGTGGGCGGCCCCCGCTTCGACCCGGCCGCCGCGGCGACGCTGGGCGCGGACCGGATCTTCGGCCGCGGCACCACGCCGGGCGACGTCGCCAGTTATCTGGTGCACGCCCTGGTGCCCGCCGCCTCCGCCGTACCGGCCGTACCGACCGTGTCCGCCGTGTCCGCAGCCGTGCTGGAGGACGTCGGATGACCGGCGCCCCGCCACCCGTGTCCCCGACCACCTGGGAGGTCCCGTGAACACCCGCCCCGAGGACGGTCCGGGCGGGCTGCCCGGACTGGACCGACTCGCCGACGACGTCGGCGCCCTGCTGGACGCCATCGGCCGGCCCCCGGGCCGCCCGGCGGAGACCGTCGACCGTCTCGACACCCGGTTCGCCGCGGTGGCCGCCCGCAATGCCGCCCGCACCGCCGTGTCCGACGCCGGGGGCGAGCTGAGCTACCTCGAACTGGACTGGCTCGCCGATGCCGTCGCGCAGCGCCTGGAGGGCCGCACCGGGCCCGGTCGGCTGGTCGCGCTGCGCGTCGCCCGCACCCGGTACGCCCCCGGGGCGGTCCTCGGCATCCTGCGTTCCGGCGCCGCGTACCTGCCCGTCGACCCCGGCTATCCAGTGGCCCGGCAGGAGTACCTGATGGAGGACGGCGGGGTCGAGCTGGTCCTGTCCGACAGCGGTCTGCTGGCGGACGAGACGCCGATCGCCAAGGCGGGCCCGTTCGTCCTGGCGACCCGTGCCGCGTCCGGTGCGGGCCCGGCCCCGGTCGGGCCGAGGGTGCCCGAGGACACCGCGTACGTCATCCACACCTCCGGCTCCACCGGCGCCCCCAAGGGCTGTGTGGTCGGGCACGGCCAGGTGCTGGCCCTGCTGGACGCGGCCGTGCCGCTGCTGGGCACGGGTCCGGACGACGTGTGGACGCTGTTCCACTCGCTGAGCTTCGACTTCAGCGTCTGGGAGCTGTGGGGTCCGCTGCTGTACGGCGGGCACGCCGTCGTCGTCGACCGCGAGACCGCCACGGAGCCCGCCGAGTTCGCCCGGCTGCTCGCGGACCGGGGCGTCACCGTCCTCAACCAGGTGCCCTCCGCCTTCGGCAATCTGATCGTCGAGGCCGCCGCCGAGAAGGTGCGACTGCCCGCGCTGCGCCGGGTCGTCCTCGGCGGGGAGGCGCTGGTGCCCGCCGACGCGAGGCGCTGGTGGGACTCCGGGATCGCCCCGGGGGCCGAGCTGGTCAACATGTACGGGATCACCGAGACCACGGTCCATGTCACGTACTGCCCGCTCACCCCGGCCGTCCTGGAGGGCGCGGTGCCCGGCCGCACCCCGATCGGGCGCCCGCTGCCGCATCTGTCGGTCTCGTTGCGCGATGCCGACGGCCGGCCCGTGCCACCGGGCGAGCGCGGCGAGATGTGGGTCACCGGGAGCGGGGTCGCCCACGGGTACCTGGGGCGCCCGGAACTGACGGAGCGGCGTTTCGTCGACGCGGGCGACTGCTCCGGCCGCCACTACCGCAGCGGGGACTGGGCCGTGGCCGACGAGGACGGGCTGCTGTACTACGCGGGCCGTCAGGACGGCCAGGTCAAGCTGCGCGGTTTCCGCATCGAGCTGGGCGAGATCGAGTCGGCGCTGCGGGCGCTGCCGGGTGTGTCGGGGGCGGCCTGTCTGGTGACGGAGACCCCGCACGGGGACCAGTCGCTCACCGCGTACGTCGTGGCGGACCGGGAGGCCGTTCCGGCGAGCACGGTGCGGTCCGCACTCGCCGCGCGCCTGCCGGCCCACATGGTGCCCCAGGGGGTGCGCCATCTGGACCGGCTGCCGGTGACGCACAACGGCAAACTGGACCGGGCGGCACTGGCCGCGTGACGGGGAGCCCCGTGGCGGATACGCGCCCGGTACGGGGAGCCCGTGCCCGGTGCTGACCCCGTGGCAGGCGCGCACACTGCGCCCGGACCGGTTTCCGGTCCCGCCCGCGCGCATGGGTACGCGCCCGCACCACAGCGTCAACCGGCCAGTGCGACAAGGGCGTTGCCGGACCAGTGCTTGGCGTCGCTGTCGACCCCGTCGTAGCTGTCGGAGTCGGCGGTGGCCGCCACCGCGTAGTCACTCGCGGCCGGGGCCAGGGAGTGCACATCGCACTGCCTGTCCTGGCCCGGGGCGAGTGACAGTTCGCAGCTGTGTCTGCCCCCGACGACCGGCTTGTCGATCCTCGGGTCCGCGCCCTTGTCGAAACGGTACAGCCAGTAGTAGACGGTGATTGTTTGGGCGCGGTTCACCTGGACTCTGACGGTGTACTGAAGGGTGCCGTCGACGGCACGGAAACAGGGCAGCAGCCCGTAGCCGTAGTGGGTCGGATACTTGAAACCGGACCCCTTGCACACCCACTCGCCGACCGGTGAGGTCCTGGGCTTCTGCTTCTCGGGAACGACCGGTCTGGACGGCGGGTCGGCAGAGGGCGAATCGGACGGTGTGGCCGACTTGGTGGAAGACGGCGACGCGGACTTCGAGGCCGACACGGACGCCGATGGCGTGGGAGCGTACGAGCCCGAAGGCGCGCCGGCGGACGGGGTCCGGTGCTCGTTGCCGCGCCCGATGAAATCCCGCAGGAGCACACCGCCTGCCACGGCCACCATCGCGGTGGCCGCGACCGCGCCCAGGACGACACCGCGAGACCGGCGAGGAGGCGAGGCATTGATGATGTTCCCGAACTGCGTGACGTTCGAGACACCTCCGTTGCCTGCGACGTTGCGCTGGGACGGTGGTTCTTCCGCGGTCACGGCTGTGCCGCCCCGCCGTCGCCGACATGGATGTCACCGTGCTGGCTGATGTACTGGACCCCGCCGTTCTGCGCGATGTTGGTCTGCCCCGACGACCGGGAGGCGTCGGGCAGTTGCGCCTGTACCTGCCGGATCAGGGCCGCGAACTCCCGCGCCGCTTCGGGATTGGCCGCGAGCAGAACGCCCAACCGGCTGGCCCAGAGACCTTCGAGCTGCCGCCGCACCTCGTCACGGTCGGCCGGCGGAAGGCTCTCGATCTCCGCCGCGGTGTCGTCGAGCCGGTTCCGGAGTTGCAGACCGCGCTCCTCGCCGTCTCCACCCCTGCCGAACAACCGCATGAAGCCGGTCCGCACCGTCTGCCACACGTCGGTCGATGCGGCGTTGACCAATGCCGCGGCGCCTAACGCCGCCAGCTCCCCCGCTTCTCCCAGCACTGTTCTTCCCTTCTTCCCAGACTGCTGCCCGAGCAATGTCTGCAAGAAAAATAGCGCTCTTGAGGCGTATCCCGCCCCTGCTCAAGGGACTTGGCCCCGAATCCGGCCACAGTACCCCCACCTCGAACGGGGCAGGGAACGCCGAGCCGGACCGTGCCGGGCGGCCTCCGGGGAGGCGGTCCGGCTCAGTGTCCGCCGTCCGGGGTGGCGGGGCGGGACTCGTAGTGCCAGGTGTGGAAGCGGCCGGCCTGTTCGCGCCGCGAGGGGTCGTGGCCCGCCGCCCGTACCCTTGCGACGGCGTACTGCTGTTCGCGGGTGTCGGCGAAGCGCCGTTGGGTGTAGGTGCGGGAGGGGTCGAGGGTGGTGTGCAGACCGTGTGCGGCCAGGGCCTGCTCGATCGGGGCGTAGGAGACGGTCCGCAGCACGAACGCGCTGACCCGGACGGGGCGTTGGGTCTTCTCCAGCAGAGCGGAGAAGGTCCGGGCGGTGATGTAGCTTCCGCCGCCGGTCAGGGTGATGAGGCCGACCTCCGCGAGCGCGCGGCTCAGGCCGGGGCCCGGTGGGTGCTGCTCCAGGTTGTCGGTGAACGCCGAGTCCAGCAGTCCCACCGCCTGCGCGTACGCCGCCGCGGGCGCCGAGACGTCCAGGCCGATGACGGGGACGGCGTCGGGGCGGCGGCGTTCGGCGTAGAACTCCTTGTCCCAGGAGGCGAGTTCCGCCGTCGTCATGGCTCGGGCAGTGGGTGAGGTGTACCGCTCGTACATCTCCGCCAGGGTCACGTCGCAGTTGAGCAGCGCGGCGTTGATGCCGTACGAGCAGCACAGGTCCAGCACGGCCGACGGGCGGGGGCGGCCGTCGTCGAGGGAGGCCCGTTCGGCGGCGGCCTGCCGGAAGACGGGCTGGGCGTGGTGCGGGATCTCGTACTCCAGCGGGGCCAGCCGGGTGAAGTACGCGCGTGGGTCCGGCCGGTCGTAGATGTCGTCGAACCTCGCCTTGCCGCCCCCCGCCGAGCCGGTGAAACCCGCCGAGCCCGCGGAGCCCGCTGAATCCGTGGAACCCGCTGAGCCCGCGAAACCCACTGAATCCGCGGAGCCCGCTAAATCTGCGGAACCGTCGGAGCCTGATGCCGTCGTCATGCCCTACCCCTTCTCACGTTTCTCTCCCGTACCTCTTGCTCTCCATCCTGTGAGGCCCGTTGCGTACGGGGATGTGCGCATGAGGGGCGCACGGGCGCACCCTCCTCCCGGAAATCTGCGGAGACCTTCCGTCGCCGCGTACGAGGCCGACCTGGCCCCGTCACGCCTCCGCCGACCCGGAGCCGATGCCCCGCCGAGTACCGCTCTGCACAAGCACGTTGAGCAACGATCCAGCGACGGGCGACCTACGGCGCCTGCACCGCGGAGGCGGTGGGCGACAACGTCGCACTGTGCCGCGTACGTGTTCCGGTCGCGGCAGGGACGACCCTCCGAACACGCGCCGTGTCCTCTAAATGCCACCCACGGAACTTGACAATTACGCATTACACATTGCCGGTTCGAAATAGAAATCCGGCGCGGATCAATACCGGCGGCACCGTTTCGACACCCCTCTCGACAAGCACAATTCCCGCTGCTACGGTCGCTCGCCAATCAGGCGACCATTCCTTGCCCCCCACCTCAAGGAGGCGCTCATGCGCCGCGGCATTGCCGTTGCTTTGACCATGTTCCTCACCTGTCTGGGGATCACGGTTCCGCTCGGATCCGCACACGCGGCCCCAGGCGCCCCGTTCAAGCTGCCCTATCCCGCAGGATCGGCGTACACGATCACGCAGACGCCCGGCAGCGGCTATTCGCACAACGACGACTACAACCGCCATGCCGTCGACTTCGCCATGCCCACCGGCACTCCGATCGTCGCTTCAGCGGCCGGCACCGTCTACTTCGAGGGGTGGTCGACCGGCGGGGGCATCATGGCGCTGATCGACCACGGCAACAATCGGTGCAGCCAGTACGCCCACCTCAGCTCCACGGTCATCAACACCGGGCAGAGGGTGGCGCAGGGCCAGCTGATCGGCAGGTCCGGAGCCACCGGCAACGCGACCGGCCCGCACCTGCACTGGAACATCGTCCAATGCAGCAGCCAGCTCAGCCGCGAGATACCCAACTCGGTGGAGACCGGCACCAATTACCCCACCGGCTACGCACCGGTGAGCCAGAACCGCCTGCAGACGCTGCGGCCCGACGGTGAGCGGGTGTCCGACTTCAGCGGCGACGGCTACGCCGATGTCCTGGGCGTCAGCTCCGCGGGAGACCTGCTGTACTACCCGCACAACGGTGCCGGCCTGAGCAGCCCCGTGAAGATCGGGCAGGGCTGGGGGACGTTCAAGCACGTCATGGCCGCCGACTGGAGCGGCGACGGCGCTGCGGACGTGCTCGGTGTCAGCTCGGCGGGGAACCTCCTCTACTACCCGAACAACGGCTACAAGCTGACGGCCCCCGCCCAGATCGGGCAGGGCTGGGGCACGTTCAAGCACGTCATGGCCGCCGACTGGAGCGGCGACGGCGCTGCGGACGTCCTGGGCGTCAGCTCCGCGGGAGACCTGCTGTACTACGCGCACAGCGGTACCGGTCTGAGCAGCCCCGTGAAGATCGGGCAGGGCTGGGGGACGTTCAAGCAGGTCATGGCCGCCGATTTCAGTGGTGACGGCAAGGCCGACGTGCTGGGCGTCGACTCCTCGGGGAACCTCCTGTACTACCCGCACAGCGGTACCGGCCTGGGCACCCCCACGAAGATCGGAAACGGCTGGGGCACGTTCAAGCACGTATTCGCCTCCGATTTCAGTGGCGACGGCAAGGCCGACGTGCTGGGCGTCAGCTCCGCGGGAGACCTGCTGTACTACCCGCACAACGGTACCGGCCTGAGCAGCCCCGCGAAGATCGGAAACGGCTGGGGCACGTTCAAGTTCGTCTTCTGATCCCTCTTCCGACTCGCTTCCGACTCGCCTTCTCCCGCCTTCCCGGGGCGGCCTCCGCCCCGGGGAACGGCCGGTTTCACGCGAGGGGACGACTGCGGCGTCGCACGCGAGTCAGGAAGCCGAACAGGACAGCCCCCAGAGCGAGCAGGGCCACTGCCAGGGCCAGGCCGTTTCCGCCCTTCAGTCTGTCGGCCTCGTTCTTGAGGTCGCCCCAGAAGCCCTCCTCTTGGGGCCGGGTCGCGCCGCCGAGCCAGATGGAGCCGTCGGCCGCCGTCACCGCGCGGCCGGCGGAGGCCTGCGCGGACCGGGCGAGCTGCGGATACCGCTCGCTCATCTGCGCCGCGGTGACGGCGGTCAGGCTCACGTTCGTGAGGTCCGCGCCGCCGTACACGTACCGAGAGATCCGGGTGACCCGTCCGTCGCGGGTCTTCCGCGTAATGTCGAATTCCTTGTGGCGATACGAGTGGACGTAGTCGTCGAAGACGTCCTTGGGGCGCCAGTTTCCGTCCAGTTCGGCCGGGCCCAATTCCTTGGAGCCGATCAATTCGTCGAACGAGGTGCGGTGCCCCTGCCGGTGCCGCTCGTGCACCCACTGCGCGACGATCCGCGCCATGTACGCGCGGCGCAGGGGTGCGTACTCCGGTGCGGTGTTGACCGCCTTCACGATTTCGGGCAGAACGAGGGTACGTTCCAGTTTCTCGTTGTGGGCGTCCACGGCGGGATCGGCGCTGCACGACTCCGCGGAGGGGTCGTCGATGTGTTCCGCCTCCGTCTTCACGTCGAGCAGGGCCTTGAGAATGTAGAGCGATCCGCCGTCCTCGCGCACCTCGACCCGACCGGGCACGATCCACATGCGGGAGGAGAAACAGAGGGAGCCGTCCGCGGAAGAGCGAAGCTCCCGCCAGAACCGCTTGCCCGTCTCCGAGTCGGGGTGCAGGATCTTCGCCTCCGTCCGCTTCATCTGCAGGTCGGCTTCGAGCATGACGCGGCCGGCGTTGGTCCGCCCCAGGGCGGAATCGACGATGCGGTCCGGTTCCGTGGGGTTGAGATTGACCCAGAACTTCTGCGGATCGAGTACCAGCCAGGTCCGCAGGTCGGCGCTTGCGTTCTGCATCACCCTCATACCGAGCTCGGTGTCCTGCTGGTAGCCCTTGGGCAGGGATCGTGAGGAGTACGCGTACCGCATTCCGTCCGGGTCGTCGGAGAGGTAACGCATCTCCAACGTGGAGAAATCCACTCCTCCGTAGGCCTCGGGACCAGCAGGAGCGGTCAGGGTCCGGTCGAGACCGCCCGGCTTCGCACCCTTGCCCCCACTGCCACACCCCTCGGCGGCAAGGGGCACGGTCATCGCCATCACGGGACGTCCACCGTCACCGCTCGGCATGGCGGTGCAGGTGGGGTCCGAGGCGCCCTGGCCCGGCAGGGGCTGCTTCGCCTTGGCCTTCTGTTCCTTCCGCTCCCGCCTGAGCTGGGCGAGCGCCGCGCTCGTGATGCCTTTCACCCGGTTCGACGAAGCCGTTCTCTCCTGCTTGGTCTCGTACGGCGTCGCGGAAACAAAATTGTCTTTTTTGTTTTTCTTGCCGTATTCATCGATGTCGACGGTCAGTTTCAGGCAGGCCGCACAGCGCCCTCGGTCCGAGAAACCGCCGACCGCCCTCCCCAGCAACCTCCTGATCGCCTTGTCCCGCAGGCCGAGCCTCGAAAGGACCGCGGTCAGGCTCTTCTGGTAGATGATGGCCTCGGAATGGTGCCGTTTGGGGGCGTTGACCGCAGCGAACTCCAGCAGCGGGCCATTCCCCTGAATGCCCATCTGATCGAAGAGCGCCTCGTTCCCCTCGCGTTTCAACAGCCTGCCGTACCCGATGTAGGCGGCGTCCGTACGGAAGGTTTCCTCTCCGAACTCCCGTGTGATCGTCTCCACGTGCGTGGCCTGAAAACCCGTCAAGTCGAACCAGATGACGGCGAGATTGCGACTGCCGTCCTCCATCTTGAGACGCTCATGTGCCTCGAACCCGGCCCGGCCGATCGGATTTTTCAGGAGTTCGCGAGCGATCTCCGCGAACTCACCCCCGGCTTCGGGCTCCGCGGACTGGCCGATGGCGGGGGCGCCGGACGCCACCGCCGAAGGTGGCGCCAGGCCGGCGCCCAGAACACCGAGGGCCAGCAGGGTGGCGCCGTACCGGCCCATCCGTACGGCGGGGCTACAGCGACGTGTCCGCATCATGTCCGCTCACTCCGTGCTCGTCGGCTGACTGACCTTTCTGTGCCGCGGCAACGAGGCATCGCGCCGCCGGGCACCGAGACTCTGCCGGGCGCCGAGATTCCTGCCGAGCACCGAGCCCCCACCCCCACCGGTCAAGAGTGTTTGCCGGAGTTCCGTTGCTGCCGCTGCCGTGCGAGCAGCCGGTCCACCTCGACCTGGGCGATGGCCCGCGCGAACACCTCGGCGCGGGCGTGCGAGCGGACGCTGTAGGTGACCGTCCTACCGGTGGCCCTGGATTCCGCACGGGCCGCGGCACGTTTCTCGGCATCGACGGCCGCCCAGACCGGGCCTGCCTCCGGGGCCGAGCAGGACTGCTGACCGGACACGGTCTTCCCGGTGACCCGGAGACTCTGCGGCCGACTGGTGCATTCACCGGCTTTCCGACCCTCGATGTCCAGTGTGACCCTCATGCTGACAGTGATCCTGCCTGCGGTGATGCGGGTTGCGGCGTCGGTGGACAGTTCCCCGGTGAAAGCCTGCCTCAGATGGCAACCATTGGCTCTGCACTTCAGGGTTCCGCTTCCTTCCAGAGTGAAGTCGACTTCGGCGTCTTCCGCATTGGTCAGTTGCGCGGTGTCGGCCGCCAGGGTGTCGTACATCCGGTCGGCCTGGGCCTCGGAGACCGGAAAGAGGTTCAGGCCCTCGGAAGCGGGGGCCGCAGGCGGGGCTTCTTCTTTTCCGGTTGGCTGCGCCTGGTCCGGGGACGGCTTCTTGACGGCCGGCTCAAAGCGCAGTACCCGGTACGGCGGTTCCTTGGCCACCAGGAGAGCACCCATCGCCGTGTCGGCCCGTAACGCGGGCACCCCACCCACCGTGAGAGCCGGCAGGTCCGGGTCCTCGGGCGCGGGCAGCCTGGGGAGCGCGTCGAGGGCCTTTGACAGCTGGTCGGCCAGCTTGCCGGGAGCGGGGCGTCGGCCGGATATCGGGCCGAGCAGACTCGAATAGCCACCGGCCTCCCATTTGGCCCACGGCCCGTCTGAGGTCTCGTAACTGTAGGTCCGTCCGCCGACCCTGAGCATCTTCAGGTCTATGCCCAGGTCCGGAATGCTGACGGTGCCGTACTGCTCGCCGTGGGCGGTGACCGTGATGTCCTGCCGCGTCTTCTTGCCGGTGAGCCCGTTGTCCACCTCGGTAGTCGTGTAGCGCATCCCTTGGGCCGTCCCGAGTCTGGACACCGCCCGGTCGAAGGGCTCCCGGTTCCGCTCGGACGACGGCAGGTTCAGCCAGACGATCAGGCCCGCGATCAGCACCAGCGCCAAGCCTGCACAGCCGAACAGCAGAGTTCTCTTCCGAAGAGTTCTCTTCCGACAACCCGGCTGCGCCGACCCCACCACCGCGCTCGGCGGTCCGTCCCCCGGCTGTTGCAGCTCTTCCGTTGTCGGTTCGTCCATGCCGCCCGCCTTCTACGCTCCATGTTTGACACTCAGCGTAGCGTCGGAAGCGGGTTGAGTGATCAGCGGTTTCCAGCCAACAAGGCTGTTGGGGCCGTTGGTTGGCGGCGTGCCTCGCGGCGTCGCCTTCAGTGGGTTCTTCAATAGGTTCCACGGATGCGGCGATCAGCGGACATCGAAGACCTGTCGGGGCTCAACCTGTCGGGGCTCATGCGGGAGGCACTGGGAGCGGGAAGCCGCATTGCCGCGGTGGACCGGTTCCGCGGGTGCTCCTGACGGATGACAGTCGGCGCCGTTGCCCGGGGTGTGGAGGTCGCCGGTGAGTGGGTTCAGTGGTGGTGGGGTCAGTGGTGGTGGGGTCAGTAGCGGTAGTGGTCGGGCTTGTACGGGCCCTCGACCTCGACACCGATGTACGCGGCCTGCTCCGGGCGCAGG